>CALINF010000300.1 GCA_938045215.1 uncultured Halieaceae bacterium
CGGAGTCGATACCGTCCGATGATGCTAGCTAGGTGGCCCCGAAATGTTAAGATACGCGTCTTTGCCGGTGCGGGGAGATGTTATCCCCTGAAAAACGACTGAATAAATAGGGCTGAGGCCCAACAATAACGGCACATGGACGTTTAATGCGCATTTTTCTCACTTTGCTGGTGTGGTTCACCGCATGGCTGCTCTGGAGTGGCCTGTTCAAGCCCCTGCTGATTGGGCTTGGCGTGGTGTCGTGCCTGTTGGTATTGGTACTGTCTCAGCGTATGGGCATGTTCAGAAAAGATGGATTCAGCCTGCATCTGATTTGGCGCCTGCTGCCGTTTTGGGGCTGGCTGGGGAAAGAACTGGTCGTCGCTAACCTGCAAGTGGCGCGGGTGGTTCTGAGCCGCCACATGAACATAAGCCCTACCGTTATCCGCCTGCAGGCACTGTCAGAAGATCCGATAAGCCAGGCGATACTGGGCAACTCTATTACCCTTACACCGGGCACTGTCACGGTGGATGATCACGAGGGAGAACTACTCGTGCACTGCCTCACCCGCGAGGGCGCTGATGCGCTTATTGAGGGTGAAATGAACCGGCGCGTCGCCGCGCTCACCAGGAGCTGATCCGTGTTTCTCGCCGCTTCCGTGGCCATTCTGGTCACCATGGTTCTTGCACTGGCCAGAGCGCTGATGGGCCCCAGCGTGTACGACAGGGTGCTGGCCGTTAACATGCTGGGCACCAAAACGGTGTTGTTCCTGGCGGTGGTTGCTTTCTTATACGAACGGCCCGATTTTCTTGACCTGGCCCTTGCTTACGCTCTCATTAATTTTATCGGCGTTCTGGCCGTGCTGCAGTTCTTCGAAAATCGTCACTCAGGCGATGCCAGCAAAGAGCCCGAGAAGCCCAAGGCAGGTGAAGCATGATGGCTACCGTGCTTGATGTGGTCAGCTGGCTGTTGCTGCTGTCGGGTGCCGGTTTTGTGCTGATAGGCGGCATTGGTATTTTGCGTCTGCCCGACCTTTACACCCGCATGCATGCGGCTAGCCTCACCGATACACTGGGTACGCTGTTGATTCTGGGCGGCATTATGGTTCAGTCCGGCCTGACTCTTGCCTCGGTGAAGCTGCTGGCGATTGCGGTGTTCCTGCTGCTCACCGGGCCCACGGCAACCTATGCACTGGCCAATGCCGCGCTGCTGGCTGGCCTGCTCCCGCGCGACGCCGAACTACCGCAGGATCTACCCGAATGATGACGGTTGTGTTCGGGATATTCTTGCTCACACTGCTGGTGATCACAGCGGTTGCCATTGTGAAAGAAGAGAACCTGTTCACCTCGGTGATGCTCACCGGCATATTCTCGCTGCTGATGGCCGCTAATTTCTTTATTCTCGATGCGGCCGATGTGGCCCTTACCGAGGCCGCTATAGGCGCCGGAATTTCAACCGTGCTGCTACTGGGCGCACTGGCGCTAACGCCGCGCTTCGAGCGCAAAGGCCGCACCGGACGCTGGCTGGCACTGTTTGTGGTTTCCCTCACCACGCTGGTGGTGATGTATGCCACCTTCGAAAAGCCCCGCCTGGGCGATCCGAACGCACCGGTGCATCAACACGTTGCACCCTGGTACCTGGAGCAAACACCACTGCTAATCGATATCCCCAATGTGGTTACCGCCGTGCTGGGCTCTTATCGTGCCTACGACACACTGGGTGAGGTTATTGTGGTACTCACCGCAGGCATCGGCGTGTTGTTTGTACTGGGTTTGCCCGGTGCAGTGGGCGATCGCAAGCGCGAAGACCTGGCAACGGGGCGCACCTATCTCAGCCATCACCTGGTGCCGCAGGTGGTGGGGCGATTACTCATTCCCTTTATTTTGCTGTTTGCGTTTTATGTGCAGTTTCATGGTGAATACGGGCCCGGGGGAGGCTTCCAGGCCGGGGCAATATTTGCCGCGGCTATCATTTTGTATGCGCTGATTGAAGGCGAGCGCGAGGCGCTTACGGTGATCACCCCACGCATGCTGATGTGGATGATGAGCGGTGGCGCGTTGCTATACGGCGGCGTGGGCATTGTTACCATGCTGCTCGGCGGTAATTTCCTGGAGTACAGCGTGCTCGCCGCCAACCCGGTGACAGGTCAGCAGCTGGGTATTATTGTGATTGAGCTTGGCGTTGGTATTACTGTGGCGGGCGTGCTGCTGGCCATTTTCCACGCCTTCGCGGCCCGGGGGCGCTGACGCATGGAGCTACTGGGTCTTTACAATTACTGGGTGTTCGCCGTGTTGCTGATGGTGGGCTTTTACGCGGTTATCGCCCGGCCCAACATGATCAAAAAACTGTTGGGGCTGAGTATTTTCCAGGCCGCGGTATTTTTGTTGTACATCACCATGGACAAGGTAGAGGGCGGCACAGCACCCATCATCCAGAAGGGAGTGGTTGACGCTATTTATTCCAACCCCTTGCCACAGGTGCTGATTCTCACGGCCATCGTGGTGGGTATTTCTACCACGGCGCTGGGTCTGGCCCTGGTGGTTCGTATTTACGAGGCGTATGGCACCATCGAGGAAGACGAAACCCAGCAGCTGGATATGCAGCAATCGGACTCGCACAAGTGAGCCTCGTTCAACAACTACCGGCATTGCAGGTAGCAGTGCCGCTGCTCACAGCACCACTGGTGATACTGCTGCGCGGGCCTGCATTGGCATGGGCGGCAGCCAGTGCTGCCAGCGCGATGGCCTTTGCCATTGCTATCGCACTCACCGCTACGGTGTTAAGCCAGGGAGCCATCAGCTACGACATGGGTGGCTGGCCCGCACCCTATGGCATTACGCTCAATATTGATGCGCTTTCTGCGCTGGTACTGTTGCTGGTAACCGGTGCATCAGCCGTTACCCTGCTGTGCGGTCGAGCCAGCCTGGGCCAGGCGATGGACCCCGGGCGCCAGCATTTGTTTTTTGCCGCCTGGTTGATCGTACTGGCGGGACTCTCTGGCATCGCCATTACGGGTGATGCCTTTAACGTGTTTGTGTTCATGGAAATTTCTTCCCTGGCCACTTACGTGCTGATTGCAGCGGGCTCCGACAGACGGGCGCTCACGGCCACCTTCAAGTACCTCATCATGGGAACCATCGGTGCCACTTTCTACCTGATCGGGGTAGGGCTGGTGTACATGATGACGGGCACATTGAACTTTGCCGATATGGAAGTGCGTATTGCCGATGTCACCGATCATCGGCCTATTCTGGTAGCGGCGGGGTTCATCACGGTAGGGCTGGCGTTAAAGGCCGCGGTATTTCCATTGCATATCTGGCTCCCCGGTGCCTATACATACGCGCCGCATATGGTCACGGCGTTCCTGGCGGCTTGTTCTACCAAGGTCGCCATTTATATTCTGCTGCGATTCGACTTCCTGGTGTTTCAGGGCAACTTTGATGTGCACGCTGTTCGGTTTGTCACCTTCCTGGCGCCACTGGCCTTGCTCGGTATTTTAGTAGGTTCTGCGGTGGCGATGGTGCAGGGCCATCTCAAGCGGTTACTGGCATTTTCGTCGGTTGCACAGGTTGGTTACATCCTCCTGGGGGCAAGCTTTGCCAGCGCTGCGGGTCTTACTGCATCGATCGCACATATGTTTAACCATGCACTGGCCAAGGGCGCACTGTTTCTGGCAGTGGCGGCCATCGCCACACGCGTGGCCGGATTGCGCCTTGACGATATTGCAGGGATAGCGCGCCGCATGCCCTTTACCGCAGCGGCTATGGCGCTGGCCGGTGCCAGTTTGGTGGGTATTCCAGGTACGGCAGGCTTTGTCTCGAAATGGCTTTTGCTACAGGCCGCATTCGAACAGGGTGCGTTTGGCATCATGTCTGCCGTTGTGGTTGTCGCGAGTTCGCTCGCGGCCGTGTATTACGTGTGGCGTATTGTTGAGGCCATGTATTTTGGCACGCCAGCGTCAGGTGAAACCGCCACTGCAGACAGCGCAGTTGCAGAGGCCCCCTGGCCGTTACTGGCCGGACTCTGGCTGGTGGCGCTGTCGAATATCTACTTTGGGCTCGTGCCCTCGCTGCCGATAACATTGTCAGAAACAGCAGCCATAGAACTGCTGAGGAATATGCCTTGAGCCCGGCCGATACCATAGCAACGGCGATACTGCTGCCGCTGGTGGGCGCGGTATTCATCGCGCTGTGTGGGCGTTGGCCGAATGTGCGCGAGAGCGTGACGCTATTCACCGCTTCTGCTCTGGCGATTGTCGTGTGGTCACTCACACCGTTGATCATGGCGGGAGATCGGCCCGAGTTGGTGGTTGCGCAATTATTTGGCGGGCTCTCGCTGGCGTTCAAGGTGGAACCGCTGGGAATGCTGTTTGCCGCGCTGGCCGCCACGTTATGGATCGTAAACTCCGTGTACTCCATCGGTTACATGCGCGGCAACAACGAGAAAAATCAGACGCGATTCTATGTGTGCTTTGCCATCGCCCTGAGTGCGGCGTTGGGTGTGGCGTTTGCCGGCAATCTCGTGACTCTGTTTTTGAGCTACGAAATACTCACTCTGTCTACTTTTCCGCTGGTGGCTCATAAGGGCGATGCGGCTACCGTACGTTCAGCGCGGGTGTACCTGGGTATTTTGCTGGGTACTTCTATAGCGCTGTTTCTGCCGGCTATTATCTGGACCTACTCGGTTGCCGGTACCCTGGATTTCGAACCCGGTGGTATCCTCAGCGGTAAGCTGGCCGGCCCTGCCGTAGGCTTGCTGCTGGCACTGTATGTTTTTGGTATCGGCAAGGCGGCTATGATGCCGGTGCATCGCTGGTTGCCGGCGGCGATGGTTGCGCCCACACCTGTGAGTGCGCTGCTGCATGCGGTGGCAGTGGTAAAGGCGGGTGTGTTCACGCTTACCAAGGTCATCATCTATGTGTTTGGTGTCGACTTTCTGTTTGCAGAACCCTCGGCCGAGTGGCTGTTGTATGCGGCGGCCTTTACTATTATTGCGGCCAGCGTGGTGGCCCTGCGCCAGCAAAACCTCAAGCGCATGCTGGCGTACTCCACCATAGGGCAGCTCTCCTACGTTATCCTGGCCGCCGCCATTCTCACCCCATTGTCGGAAGTTGGCGCCGCCATTCATATCGTGGCCCACGCCTTCGGCAAGATCACCTTGTTCTTCGCAGCGGGTGCCATTTATACGGCGTCCAAGAAAACCGAGTTGCACCAGTTGCGCGGTATTGGCGCGCGTATGCCCTGGACAATGGCGGCGTTCACCATTGGCGCCTTGTCTATGATTGGAGTGCCGCCTACCGGTGGCTTTGTTTCCAAGTGGTTTATTCTGGCCGGTGCGTTCCAGAGTGACAATTACGTTGCCATCTTCACCATTATTCTCAGTACCGTTTTGAATGCGGCGTACTTTTTGCCCATCATATTTATGGCCTGGTTTAGCACTGAAGCACCCGGCGGCAAAGCACATGGCGAGGCTCCCTGGCCGGCGGTACTGGCATTGTGCGTTACCGCACTGGCTACGCTGGCGTTCTTCTTTTTTAATCAGCCGGTGCTGGAGCTTGAAAGCCAGTTGGTGGGAAGGATCAAATGACCGATCGCGATGACAACGCGCTTGATGCGCAGCCTGACGATTCGCCTGCTGTGGATGTACCGCGGGTGGAAGGTGATGATAACCACTGGCTTACCCGGCCCAGTACGATTCGCCTGTTGTGGATCGGCCTGTCTATCGTGTTGGCAATCACCGTGTTGCTGCAGTTCTTCATCAAGGTGAAAGGTTACTTTGGCGTAGACGGCTGGTTTGGATTTGGCGCGGTGTTTGGGTTTGCCTGCTGTGTGGCCATGGTGTTGGTAGCAAAGGTGCTGGGCGTTGTGCTCAAGCGCTCCGAGGACTACTACGATGATTGATGGCACGATGCCACCAGCGTTGTTCCTCCTGGCCGGTGCCTTGCTCATCGGCCTCACCCGTGGCCATGTGCGCACGGCTGTGCTTTTCCTGGCACCCGTGGCAACTCTGTGGGCGGTTTGGCAGGTGCCCGATGGGGTTGCGGCTACGGCGCAATTCCTGGGTTACCAGATTGAACCAGTTGAAGGTAGTGCCGTTCGGCGGCTGTTCGCATCCATCTTTTCGATCATGGCGTTCACCGGCGGCCTGTTCGCATTCAGGCAAGCCCGCTGGTACGAACTGTCTGCGGCCTATGCCTACGCGGCTGGTGCGGTGGGCGTGTGTTTTGCCGGCGACCTCATCACCCTGTTTTTATTCTGGGAGTTGATGGCAATATTTTCCACCGTTGTGGTGTGGTGTGGCGGTTCGCCTGCTGCGCGGGCAGCGGGTATACGCTATGCCATCATGCACCTGCTGGGCGGTGTGATTCTCAAGGTGGGCATCGAAGGCGTTGTAGTCCACACGGGCTCAACCGATATCCAGCCCTTGCTGGCTACCAACTTCGATACCTGGATGATCCTCATCGGTATCCTCATTAACGCGGCGGCGCCACCGGTGTCGGCGTGGCTGGCCGATGCCTATCCCGCGTCCAGCCCCACGGGCTCTGTGTTCTTGTCTGCATTTACCACCAAGTCGGCGGTGCTGGCGCTTATCCTGCTGTTCCCGGGTGAGCCCATGTTGATCTGGGTGGGTCTGTACATGATTTTCTACGGCATCATCTACGCGCTGCTGGAAAACGATGCCAGGCGCATTCTGGCGTACTCCATCGTTAACCAGGTGGGCTTTATGGTGGTGGCGATAGGTATAGGCACCGAGCTGGCGATCAATGGCGCCGCGGCGCATGCGTTTGCCCATATTATCTACAAGGCCCTGTTGTTCATGAGTGCCGGTGTGGTGATCTACCGCACCGGGGTCACCCGCTGTTCAGATCTGGGCGGTTTGTTTCGCACCATGCCGCTCACCACGATATGCGGCATCATCGGCGCGTTGGCAATCTCCAGTTTCCCGCTAACCTCGGGCTTCACCACTAAAACCCTGATCTCGGTAGCGGCCGAGCAGCAGGGGCTGGTGCTTGTGTACTTCGCGCTGGCTGCGGCTTCGGCCGGTGTGTTCTTGCATGCGGGTATCAAGTTCCCCTGGTTTGTATTCTTCCAGAAGGATTCTGGCATGCGACCCAAGGATGCGCCCTGGAACATGGGTGCGGCCATGGTGTTCTTTGCATTCCTGTGTATTTTTATCGGCGTGTACCCGGAGCCACTGTGGGCACTGGTGCCCTATCCCGTGGAGTACGAGGCCTATGCGCCGGGTAAGGTCCTATTCTACGTACAGCTGTGGTTGTTCTCGGGGCTGGCGTTCTTCCTGTTGCTGCCGCTCATGAAGCGCACACTCACTATCTCGTTGGATACCGACTGGATTTGGCGAGTCGTGCTCGCGCGTTCAGGGCTGTGGTTGTTACAGGTTCTGCAAGTGTTGGGCGATCAGCTTGGCGCGGTTGGCGAGTCTGTTCGGCAGGGCGGGGGCGCCAGACTTGGACGCCTGCTCGGTAGTGCCGGCGCGCTGGGTCGTACCTGGCAGATAGGTACCACGGCTTTGTGGATCGCAATCCTGTTAACGGGTTACGTGTTGCTGTATTACCTCTAGCCGTAATCCGCCCCACTTTGGAATGATTTTCTGCGGCAGCTATCGCTGGCGCGTCAGCTAGTTCTCTTCACTTGGGAATCGCGTGTCGGCGAGGCTTTCCTTGATGCGTGCAAGATGTGGCAGCAGTTTTGCACCGCGCTTGAGCGTGACACCTGTGGCCAGCGTGTCGAGAATAACCAGCTGCACAATGCGCGATGTCATCGGCAGGTATTCCTCTGTGTTCTCGGTGTGGGGCAATTCGATCGTGCAGTGGCTGGTTGCTGCCAGCGGTGAATTGGCCGCCGTTAGAGACACGACAATCGCATCGGTTTTACGCGCCAGTTC
>CALINF010000301.1 GCA_938045215.1 uncultured Halieaceae bacterium
TTCGCCAAGGTTGACCTGCGCATTGCAGAAATCGTAGCAGCAGAGTCGGTTGAGGGCGCAGACAAACTGCTGCGCCTCACGCTCAGCCTGGGAGATTCAACCCGGCAGGTACTGGCAGGCATCAAGTCTGCCTATGAGCCAGACGACCTCGTGGGAAAATTGACCGTTATGGTCGCCAACCTGGCCCCGCGTAAAATGCGTTTTGGTGTGTCAGAGGGCATGGTGCTGGCAGCAGGACCCGGCGGCGATGAACTGTACCTGCTGGAGCCACACGGTGGCGCCAAGCCGGGTATGCAGGTTAAGTAGGGAACCGCGTAGAAGCGCTGGATGTAGGCCGGGGAGTTATAAGCTTAGCGTCAACAACTTGTTGATTTATAAGCAACTATTTCTTACCATCATTCAGCAAATCCAACGTTTCTACGTTTTCAATCACTAGGGCAGTCCGTCATTAAAGGCCTCTAGTTCCACTGGCCGTGACGAGCACAGGCGCACAATGCTGGCAGATTATTCGATCCTCCTGATCGGGGCGATACTGGTCAATAATTTCGTACTCGTGCAGTTTCTGGGACTGTGCCCGTTTATGGGCGTTTCCAACAAGCTCGAGACCGCCATGGGTATGTCTATGGCGACGACTTTTGTGCTCACACTGGCCTCCGCCTGCAGTTACCTTACCTATAGTTTCCTGTTGGAGCCGCTTGGGCTCGAATACCTGAGAACAATCTCGTTCATTCTTGTGATTGCGGTGGTCGTTCAATTCACTGAGATGGTCGTGCGAAAAAGCAGCCCGCTACTGCACCGGGTGTTGGGTGTATACCTGCCACTGATCACCACCAATTGCGCCGTGCTGGGTGTCGCGTTGCTCAATATCAACAAGAGTCATAATTTTCTGCAGTCGCTGTTCTATGGTTTTGGCGCAGCGGTGGGCTTCTCACTGGTGCTGGTTCTGTTCGCCGCCA
This sequence comes from uncultured Halieaceae bacterium, assembly GCA_938045215.1. Taxonomy (GTDB): domain Bacteria; phylum Pseudomonadota; class Gammaproteobacteria; order Pseudomonadales; family Halieaceae; genus CALINF01. The sequence continues at coordinate 957 of CALINF010000301.1, forward strand.
TGCGCGAAAGGTTGGCGGTGGCCGACGTACCATTACCCTTTCAGGGTGCTGCTATCGGCATGGTCACGGCTGGGTTGATGTCACTGGCCTTCATGGGCTTTGCCGGATTGGTCTGACACAGTGTTTATAGAACTCATCAGTCAATACCCGCTCGCTGCTGCCCTGCTGGCATTGGTCAGTCTCGGCGCTGTATTTGGTGCACTGCTGGGTTTCGCAGCCGTGCGTTTCAAAACCGAGGGTGATCCGATTGCCGACCAGATCAACCAGATTTTACCGCAGACTCAATGCGGCCAGTGTGGCTACCCGGGCTGCCGCCCCTACGCTGAAGCAATCGCCGGCGGTGACGCTATCAATAAATGTCCACCCGGTGGCGAAACGACGATTGCCGAGCTCGCCGACCTGCTGGATGTAGAGGCGCCGCCACTGGACGCAGAGCACGGTGAAGAAAAAGTGAAAGCCGTAGCCTTTATCCGGGAAGCGGAGTGCATTGGCTGCACCAAGTGTATTCAAGCCTGCCCCGTTGATGCCATTCTTGGCGCGGCCAAACAAATGCACACCGTCATCGCTCAGGAGTGCACAGGCTGCGACCTGTGCCTGGAGCCTTGCCCGGTAGATTGTATTGACATGATTCCTCAGGAAGAAACACTGCAAACCTGGCACTGGACGCTACCAGATCCGGTTAGCCCGGAGGTTGAACTGATCGCAACCGACGCCAATGCGGAACGGGCTGCATGAGGAAAATATTCGACTTCCACGGCGGCATTCACCCGGCAGAGAACAAACATCAGTCTGTACAAGTCTCCATCCGGCAGGCCGGGCTGGCTGATGAACTCGTTTTACCGCTATCGCAGCACATCGGAGCGCCCGCACAGGCTGTTGTCACAGTGGGGCAGCGTGTGCAGAAAGGGCAAATCATCGCCGAGCCTGCCGGCTTTGTTAGCATACCCTGCCACGCACCAACCTCGGGCGAAATCGTCGCGATCGAAGATCGTGAGATTGCCCACCCGTCAGGATTTGCAGCACCCTGCATCGTGCTGCGTCCCGATGGCAAGGAACAGTGGACGGACCTGCACCCCAACCCGAACTACGTCGCCATGGAACGGCATGAACTGATCAAGATTATCCGCAATGCGGGTATCGCCGGCATGGGCGGCGCAGGCTTTCCTACCGCGGTGAAGCTATCACCGAACTCCGGCACCAGGATCAAAACCCTGATTATCAACGGTACAGAATGTGAGCCTTACATTACCGCTGACGATATTCTCATGCGCGAGCGCGCCGAACAGATTGTGGCGGGTACGCGCATTTTGCAGTACATCGTGCAACCCGATGAGGTATTGATTGGTGTCGAGGACAACAAACCCGAAAGTATAGCCGCGCTGACCGCCGCACTCGCCGCTAGTGAAGGCGATATCGAATTGGTGACATTCCCCACCAAGTACCCTTCGGGCGGCGAGAAGCAACTGATTGAAATTCTCACGGGCATGCAGGTACCCAGTGGCGGGCTACCCATTGATGTTGGCATTCTCTGCCAGAACGTAGGGACAGCGGTCGCTATCGGCGATGCTGTAGTGCATGGAAAGCCACTTGTTTCGCGTATCACTACTGTAACGGGCGAGGCCATATCGGAGCCGGGCAACTTTGAGGTCTTACTGGGTACACCCGTGTCTCATCTGCTCGCACAGGCTGGCTACGAGGCCAAACGCAATCACCGACTGATTATGGGTGGACCCATGATGGGGTTCACATTGCCCAGCACAACGGTGCCAGTGGTAAAGACCACCAACTGCATTCTTGCGCCCACCGAGCAGGAACTACCTACACCACCACCAGCACAGGCGTGTATTCGCTGCGGAATCTGCGCCGAAGCCTGTCCCGCAAGCTTGCTGCCGCAGCAGCTGTTCTGGTTTGCGCAGGGCAAGGAGTTTGAAAAACTGGAGCAGCATAACCTGTTCGATTGTATCGAGTGCGGCGCT
>CALINF010000302.1 GCA_938045215.1 uncultured Halieaceae bacterium
ACGACTCTGATCCTGCCTGGCCGTGAGGTCGCTGGTATTCAGGCCGCTGTCTGAGGTCTGCTGGGAAAAGCCTGCTATCAGGTACTGGGACCGCAGCATACCCTCAAGCGGTTTGAGCAGTTTGGGAGAGCTCTCGCCCTCACGCTCGGAAATATCGGTTACTGCGAGGCGATACAGGTCCCACATGTTGAGCAGCCTGGCGAAGCTCTGTTCGCCCAGGCCCATATCGTATGCCTGACGTTGCCAGCGCGCCTGCTGCATCAGTGCCATTGTCCGTTCTTCCCCTAAGGTCATGGATCTTTGCTGTACGCGATACAGGTAGGCCTGTCGCTCATCGGCTTCTAGATAATTCTCGGTGGCTATGTGGCTGACAATCTCGGACTGGAGCAGGGGAATCTGCTCACCTGCATATAGCCCGTTGTTTATACGAGCAACATGAACGCCACGCTTGAAGACCTCAATCGCCTCCGCGTGGCGATCCTGCTGTTGTAGTGCCAGGCCAAGCCCCAGCAGTTGCTCGGAGAGTGTCTCGGCATATGCACCCTGCGCCTCTGTACGATCTATTGCCTGGCGAAATGCAGCGACGTCGGCACTGTCAGCAACAGGAGGCGCGTCTAACTCACTGTTGTCCAGCTCAGGCGCTGTTGCCGCGGAAGAGGGCAAGGCCGATTCATCCACTGGCATTGTGCCGCGCTCGTTTGCAGCATCGATTGAATCACCAGCGTTGTCACTGTTGAGTTCATCAACATCAAGGACATCCACGACCTCAACATCTTCGACAGTCACTGTTTCACGGTCTGGTGGTATCTCGCCGGATGCTGACTCTTGTGCAAGCGCGTGCGTCGACACCATGGCTAGCAAGCTCAAGAGGCCGATGGCGCAGGACTTCGTGTATGTTGTTGATCGCATTAGACTGGCTGCCGTTACTTCTACGTAACCTTGTTTGAGGTTACCGCTATCAATCATCCAAAACTACTGTAAAAAGGTATAAGGGTGGCGATTCTTAATCAAAACTACGCACTCCAACCACAAATGGGTTAGTTTCATTCTAATAGACTTAAGGCAAGACAGCATGAATAAGTTCGAGTTCGATACCCAGGTTATCCCCGTGTCTGCATCGGTGTGGCGCGGTGAACTGCGTCAAGGCTGGCGTATCGCAGAGGTGCCCAATGGAGGCTATGTGCTGGCCATTGCCGCTCGAGCGCTGCGTTTGGCGTTACCGCACAAGGATCCTTTAGCGGTGAATGCGTTCTATCTAGCGCCAACCAAGCTGGGGCCGATTGACTGCCATGTTGATATTCTGCGCACAGGCGGCAGCACATCTCACGCGACCGTTAAAATGGTGCAGGATGGCGATATCAAGGTTCAGGTCACGGCCGCATTTACGACACTGGACTCCCTGCGGGGAGAAAACTGGTCTCGCAGCGAACGCCCGCATTTTACCCCGAGAGACGAATGTCCAGTGGGGGGAGATTCCAAGCTGGAGTTTCGGCAGAACGTAGACCTTCGCATCGCCGAAGGTGGAGGCGTGTTTCGCGGTGAGGCACCCGACCGGAGGGGCGAATATTCCGGATGGGGGCAACTGGCCGATGGCAGTGATCCCGATGTGATCAGTTTGTTGATGTTCGCAGACGCATTTCCACCACCCGCTTTTTCTATCCTCGGGTTGGTGGGCTGGGTGCCCACGGTTGAATTGACGGTTCAGGTGCGAGCGCATCCGGCACCCGGACCACTGCAGATGCGCCTGGGTTCTCGCTATCTTACAGAGGGCGTGATCGATGAAGATGGCGAAATCTGGGACAGCTCCGGCGCACTGGTAGCGATCAGTCGGCAAACAGCGAAGGTGCGTGTGCCACGTGGATGATTGCTTTCCCTGCAGGCAGTCTTTCGCGGCCTAGTAACCTGCTACCCAGCCACCTGGGCGGCGAGTGTCAGTCGCGCCAAACAGGTAGCCGTTGTCCAGCATGATGGACTGGGTGCGGCCCAGAGTGCGTTGGCCTACCTCCACGGTATGCCCCATGCTCTCTAACAGGCGAATGGTGTCAGGACTAATACCCTGTTCGATGCGCATTTTGTCGGGCAGCCACTGGTGGTGAACCCTCGCTCCAGCTGCAGCCGCTGCGATGTTCATGTCAAACACCATGGCGTTTAGCAGGGTTTGCAGTACCGTGGTAATGATGACACTGCCACCGGGGCTGCCGGTTGCCAGCCATGGCTTGCCATCCTTGAACACCATGGTGGGACTCATCGACGACAGTGGGCGCTTACCTGCAGCGATCGCGTTGGTCTCTCCTTCTATCAGCCCGTAGGCGTTGGGTTTGCCCGGGCTTGCCGCGAAATCAGCCATTTCGTTGTTCAGGAGTAGGCCTGTCCCTGGCACCGCGATATGTGAGCCGAAGCTGAAGTTAAGGGTATAGGTGTTGGCAACGACATTGCCCGCCTTGTCGACCACTGTGTAATGCGTGGTATCGGTGCTCTCGCCAGCCAGAACCTGCATCGGTGCAATGTGGCTGGAGGGCGTAGCCTGATTTGGTGCAATGGACTGCCGTTGCTGCGCTGCGTAGTCCTTGCTGATCAGTTGGGAAACTGGCACTGACGCGAAATCGGGGTCACCCAGATGCGCACTGCGGTCTGCATAGGCTCTGCGCATGCTTTCAACGAGATGGTGAATATAGGCTGCACTGTTGTGGCCCATTGACTTCAGGTCGTAGCCTTCCAGGATGTTCAGCATCTGGATAATGTGGATACCACCAGACGAGGGAGGCGGCGTTGAAACAACCGTGAAGTCATGAAATGTGCCTGCGACGGGTGCGCGCTCGACGACACGGTAGTTTGTCAGGTCGTCGAGTGTGATCAACCCTTCGCCACGTTCCATCTCGGCCACGATGCGTCTGGCGACAGCACCTTCATAGAAACCGGCGTTACCTCGTCGTGAGATCTGCTTCAGTGTCCATGCCAGGTCGGGTTGCTTCCAGCGACTACCCATCGCGTGTGGCTCACCCTTTTTGTCAAAGAACAGTCGCAATGCCTCAGGGTTCTGCTTGAGGCGTGCCGCCCTGGCATTGATTTCAAAGTTCAGGGCGAAAGACACGTTAAAGCCACTGCTTGCCAGCTCGATAGCCGGTGCCAGTACTTTCTTTAGGCTCATGGTGCCGTAATTTTCCAGCGCATAAATCATACCGGCAACGGTGCCCGGTACCCCCGCCGATTGATGGCTGAAGTATTCCTTCATCCGATCGATCTCACCGTCGGTGTTGAGATACATATCGCGAGTAGCCGCCGCCGGAGCAGTTTCCCGGTAGTCGATCAGCGTCTGTTTATTCTCATCGGCGAGGTGGATCAGCATGAACCCGCCACCACCGAGATTGCCTGCACGCGGGTACGTTACGGCGAGCGCAAATCCTGTTGCAACGGCTGCATCCACTGCGTTACCGCCTGCTTTGAGGATGCGAGTGCCAACTTCTGCAGCCAGCTTTTCCGGCCCGGCCACCATGCCCTGTTTGGCAACCACGGGCAGGAAGCGATTTTGGTAGTCGATAATGGGCGGTCTGCCATCTGGGGCAACTTGGCCCCATGAGCCGGTAGAGACGGCGGTCAGCAGGATCGACAGCAAAGAGAATCTGAGCCATTGCGAAAACAGGGGGGAGAACATAGCGTGACATATCCAAGAGGCTGCGAAAGCGCAGACTTTACCTGTTTTAGAATACGAAACATACTGAGGTCCGCGATTATGGATAAGGCGGTAAACAAGGGTGAAGCTTCTGGACCTACTGGAGTCACGCTGGCGGGAGATATTTTCAAGACTGGAGGCTGGCGACGTTGTCCCTCCCACTCTGCAGCTGCGTGCCGA
>CALINF010000303.1 GCA_938045215.1 uncultured Halieaceae bacterium
TTGTTGCAGGGCAGGGGCGGTAAAGGTGAGGGCGACATCTCGCCATTCAGTGCGCTGATGACCTCACTGTCGGCAACGATCGGCACGGGTAATATTGCCGGGGTGGCCACAGCGCTTGCATTAGGCGGGCCGGGCGCGTTGTTTTGGATGTGGATCACGGCCCTGCTGGGTATGGCAACGAAGTATGCAGAAGCCGTTTGCGCCGTGCGTTTTCGCGAGCAGGATTCGCAGGGCAATTTCAGTGGCGGCCCGATGTATTACATCCGCAATGGCCTCGACAAGAAGTGGCACTGGCTGGGTTATGCATTCGCGCTGTTTGGCTCACTGGCAGGATTTGGCATCGCCAATACGGTGCAGTCCAATTCTGTATCGCAGGTAATGAACGACTCTTTCTCTGTGCCCCCTATCGCAACCGGGCTTGTGCTGATGGTGCTGGTTGGAGCGGTGGTGTTGGGCGGTATCAAGCGAATTGCCAGCGTGGCTAGCTGGCTCGTTCCTTTTATGGCTCTGAGCTACATGCTGATGAGCCTGGTTGTCATTCTTACGCATATGAGCGAGGTGCCAGCTGCAATCGTACATATCGTTGACTCTGCGCTAAATGGCTCTGCAGCCGCTGGCGGCTTTGCCGGTGCGACCGTTTGGGCGGCGCTGCGTTTTGGTGTTGCACGCGGAATCTTCTCCAATGAAGCTGGGCTGGGTAGTGCGCCTATCGCTCACGCTGCAGCGCGCACAAATGAGCCTGTGCAGCAAGGTATGATTGCCATGCTGGGTACGTTTATCGATACGTTGATCGTTTGCACTATGACGGGTTTAGTGATCGTTATAATGGATGTACTGCCCACGGGTATTAGTGGTGCAAGCTTGACGTCTATGGCATTTGGGAATGCCTTTCCCGGGGGCGAGATTATCGTAACACTGGGGTTGTGCCTGTTTGCCTTCACTACCATGATTGGCTGGTCGTTCTACGGCGAGCGCTGCGTCGTGTTTCTTGTGGGCACGCGCGGTATTTTGCCATTTCGACTGTTGTGGGTCGTAGCCATTCCAGTAGGTACGGTGGTGGAGCTTGATATGGTCTGGCTGATTGCTGACACGCTCAACGCCTTTATGGCGATTCCCAACCTGATCGCTCTGCTGCTGCTGGCTCCTCTTGTATTCAAGGTAAGCAAAGAGTATTTCGACCGCTGAATCGGCTCGCCGCAGGCAGTTTTTTTGTCCTGTGTCATTGGCGGCAGTTGCTCGACATGCTCTCATACGCCTCTGCTGTGTAAATAACTGCTTGAGAGGATTTGATGGAAAGACTGAATTCGGTTGATGACGCTGTAGATCGGGCGATCGCTGCGGTGGGTAAAACTATTGTGCTGGGCGCGCCTCTGGGGCTTGGCAAGCCAGTGCAACTGATGAATGCATTTTACCGGCGCGCTGAACAGGACCCCGAAATCTCACTGCATATCTTTACTGCGCTGTCGTTGTCGGTACCCAGGCCAGGTAGCGCAATAGAGGCTAGTTTGGCGGGCCCAATCACCGAGCGCCTGTTTGGCGACTACGAAGAGCTTGACTACGTCCATGCCGTACAGAGAGATGCGCTGCCTGCCAATATTCAGGTAACCGAGCTGTATTTTAAGGCCGGCTCGATGAAGAATGTCGCGTCGGCGCAGCGCAACTATATTTCCAGCAACTATACCCATATCGCTCGTGACCTGGTCGACAGGGGCGTCAATGTACTTGCTCAGATGGTCGCGACACGCGAAACGCCGCAGGGTGTTTCGGTCAGCTTATCATCCAACCCAGATACAGCTATCGATGTCGTAAACCAGTTGCAGGCACAGCGTCCGGGTAGCTACGTGGCTATCGCACAAGCACATGCCGACATGCCATTTATGGAGCATGACGCAGAGGTCGATCCGTCGCTCTTTGATATGCTGGTGGAAAATACCGAGTACGATAAAAGGCTGTTTGCCGTACCCAATGCCTCGGTTCCGTTGCAGGATTATGCGACCGCAATTCATGCCAGTAGTCTGGTCGCCGACGGTGGCACCTTACAAATTGGTATCGGTTCCCTGGGTGATGCGGTGGCGCATGCTCTCATCGTCAGGCAGCGTGATAACGTTCAGTATCGCAACATGCTGTCTGCGCTCACCCGGCAGCCCTGCGACCTGGTAGAGAATGGTCGATCCTTTGACAAAGGGCTGTACGTATCCACCGAGATGTTCGTCAATGGCATGATCCATCTGATGGAGCAGGGCGTTGTTAAACGCAAGGTGTATGACAATCTGTTGCTGCAGCAGGCGATCAACGATGGCTCGATCACCGAAGCCATAGATGCTCAACTGTATGACTTTGCGCTGGGTGTGGGGCTTATTCCTGACATTCTCACGGAGCCATCGCTGCAACAACTGCAGTACTGGGGCATTCTCCCGCTCGATTCGCACATTGACGGTGAGAGCCTGATTATTGGCGGGCGTGCCGTGTATAAGGCCATGGACGCGGCAAGCACTCGCGACGCTGTACTGGCAGAGATGGCTGGCAGCAAGCTGCGTCACGGAAGGCTGTTGCATGGTGGCTTCTTCCTGGGTCCCGAGGACTTTTACCAGAAGCTACGTGAGCTGGACGCGCACGCCAGCGAGAGCATCTGTATGACCAGTGTGCTGCGAACCAATCAGTTGCTCGGCGACTTTCCGCTGTATTGTGCGCAACGCCAGAAAGCCCGCTTCATCAACACGGGCATGATGGCCACACTCACAGGCGCCGTTGCCTCAGACGCACTCGAAAACGGGTCGGTGGTTAGCGGGGTAGGAGGACAATACAATTTCGTGGCGATGGCACACGATTTGCCGGGTGCGCGCTCGATACTGTGTATTCGCAGTACGCGAGGGCACGGCGATGAACTCAAGTCCAACATCGTGCCCTTTTACGGTCATATTACGATACCCAAGCATTTGCGAGATGTGATCGTAACGGAGTACGGCGTCGCTGATCTGCGTGGCCGCAGTGATGCCGAAATTATCAAGCGCATGATAAATATCGCCGACAGTCGTTTTCAGGATGAGCTGCTGTCTTTTGCCAAGCGCAATGGCAAGGTTGAGCCAGATTACGAGATTCCCCAGTCTGCCAGAGACAATACGCCAGAGTCGATTGCAGGGTCTCTGGCTCCGTTTATCGATGCGGGGTTACTGCCGAGTTATCCATTTGGAACGCAACTCACCGACAAGGAGATTGCTCTGGCTACCAGTTTGCGCAAGATCAAGGCACTGACAGACGAGCCCACGCAATTT
>CALINF010000304.1 GCA_938045215.1 uncultured Halieaceae bacterium
GCGGTGAAGACGGGCAGCATTTTGCGGTATAGATAGCTCCAGGTTGGCTCACCGTGCAAACACAGGAACACGGTGTCGGCATCAGCCGGGCCCTCGTCAATGTAGGCCATACGCAAAGACTCATATCCTGGCAGATCGTCTACATAGCGCGGCTCATACGGAAACCCCGGCATCACCGAAAATCTCTCGTCTGCTGTCCTCAAAGCTTCTACTGTCATGAGCTTGCCCTCATTAGTTGTGTGCAAGGCGCGCGGCCGTAAAGCGATAGATAACGTTTAATCAGGCGCGGTAATTGTTGATGTTAGAAGCTGCTCACCTGCTGGCGCGGGCACGCTGTTTGGAATCTGGCCACCTACAACACCACCAACAAAAATCGCGACCAGAATAGTCCAGTAGAATTTGGGGTTCATGTCGCGCTACCTCTAGTGATATTGCCCGTTTGCTGTTGAATGTGTTTGAGCCCTTCTGCAAGAGCGGTCGCCATAGCCTCTGCCAATTGTGTCTTGTTCACGATGTTCCCTCCTGTAATGACACAATCATTCTAGGAAAGGTGGCCTGGCCAATAATATGACCCAGCGCGCCAACAGCATGGCCGCATGCGCCATTGTTAACAGCTCCAACAAATCAAGGAATGCTAACAATCGATAAACAGCAAACGACACTACGCCCCAAGCGGGGTTTGAACAAGCGATTTCGAGTAAATCCGAACAAGCCTGACCATCAATGGTCAGCTGGTGTTCAAGCGCTTGGTTGTTTTTGCGGTGGCTACGGCTTGTAATGGATTTTCCGGCCACGGGTGCTTCGGATAGCGCCCTCGCATCTCCTTACGTACCTCCAGATAACTATCGCGCCAAAAACTGGCCAGATCCTGAGTGACCTGCAAAGGCCGCTGCGCGGGAGACAACAAGTGCACCAGCAGCCGCACTCGGCCATCGGCGATCGTGGGGGTATCAATACAGCCAAACATTTCCTGCAGCTTGACAGCCAGCACAGGTGGCGACTCGCAGTAATCAATGGCTATGCTTGAACCAGACGGCACAGCCAGCTTCTGGGGCGCGAGACGCTCCAGCTCCAATGGTAGTGGCCACGGCAGCATGGCCTGCAAAATCGACTGGAGATCCAGTTTCTGAAAGTCCTGGAGTCGCCGTACACCATTGAGGTAGGGCGAGAGCCAATCTTCAAGCGTATCCAGCAATGCTGCATCGGACAGATCAGGCCAGCGGTTGTTTTCGCCCCCGTGCTCCAACTGACGCAACAACTCTACCCGGGCTCGCCACTGCTGCAATGAGGGCGACCATGGCAATAGGTTTAACCCTCGGTTACGGATTACACCCGTCAAAGCAGCATCACGAGCTGCCTCAGGCACATGAGACAATGGCTCTCGCGAGAGTTCGAGCCGTCCAACGTTAGCTCGACGCTCCGTGATGAACTGGCCCGCCCTGTCGTCCCATTCAACAACATCCTCGTGTACCACCAGCGGCGACAATATTTCACCAAAACATGCGCGGTTGAGTGCGCTGGCGCTATAAATGCGATCAGAAGACTCTCCACTATGGCCACCGATCTCGGCTACAACGATCCATTGCTGCCCAACCAGGCTATCTTCAGCCGGTAACACCGCGGTACGGCCATTAGCCAACTGAAATTGTGTACCGTCTCCTGCGATGCGCGCGTGTCCTATGCGGTCTGGGTAGGCGCTGGCAAGTAGAACCCCCAATGTATCGGACTCGGCGGTGGTTATCGCATACTTACGAGGCTTATGGACGCTGGCTGCGATCTTGATAAAGCGGCGGGTTTGTTGCCAGGTGCGTTTGAACCAACCTTGCAAGGCACTTGGGCACGGCAGCTCGCCCATTAACAACGCTATTGTGATGCCAAGATCGGCACCCCGCTCTGTCATAGGATTGCGTTCTGATAACACCGCCGCCAGCAAGCACGCCATTTCAGAGGCATCGATATCACACCCCACCAACAACATATGCGCCAGGCGCGGGTGCAATGGAATCTGTGAGAGACGCACACCATGAGGGGATAGCTGCCATTGTCCATCGGCACCTCTAAAAGCAGCTCCACAGGCTTCGAGCACACCGATTGCCTGCTGATAAGGGCCCTCGGGAGGCGTATCCAGCCAGAGTAGCTCTTCAGGGTCTTTCACACCCCAAGCCAGCAACTGCAAAGCCAATGATGCCAGATCGGTCTGCAGGATTTCCGGGGTACTGTGTGAGACGAGCTGCCGATGCTGCTCTTCACTCCATAAACGGTAACAATGCCCCGCAGCAAGGCGCCCTGCCCGCCCTGCCCGTTGCGCCGCCGACGCACGTGAAACACGCCGTGTTGTCAGTCGCGTCATACTGGTAGCAGGGTCAAATATGGCCTCGCGTGTCAGACCACTGTCGACAACCGTGGTCACTCCCTCAATTGTCAGGCTCGTCTCTGCAATATTGGTCGCCAGCACAACTTTGCGGGTTCCATCCTTAGCTGGCCTGATCGCTAGCTGTTGCTGTTGTAGAGACAGGCCTCCGTACAAAGGGGATAAACGCACAGGTATCGAACTGGCCCGGTCAACCAGTGGCGCGAGCTCACGGCCAACCCGATTGATCTCACGCTGACCAGGCAAAAACACAAGTACGCTGCCCTGCGTCTCTTTCAAGGCCTGTAGCACGGTACTTACCACCCGCGGCACGATTGGCTCACGCAGCTGATAGGCCGCACCATGATGAACAGCAACAGGAAACTGTCGACCCTCGGTGGTTATCATGGGCGCGTTTGCAAGCAGGTCTGACAACGCCTGGCCGTCGAGTGTGGCAGACATCACCAACACCTTCAGTGGGCTGTCACCACGAAACAGCTCTCTTCCCTGAACGGTTAAGGCCAGCCCCAGATCAGAATCCAGATTGCGCTCATGAAACTCGTCGAATATCACCAGTCCCACACCCTCGAGGTCGGGTGAGTTCTGCAGCTGGCGAGCCAGTATACCCTCGGTAATCACTTCAATGCGGGTGCGCGCGCTCACTTCTGAATCCATGCGGATACGGTAGCCTACCGTCTCCCCAACAGCTTCCCCCAGCATCTCCGCCATGCGGGCGGCCGCCGCTCTAGCGGCCATACGACGTGGTTCCAACATAAGGATCTTCTTACCTGCAAGCCAGGGCTCATGCATGAGCGCCAGAGGGATACAGGTGGTTTTTCCGGCGCCCGGCGGTGCCTGTAGCACGAGGTTGTCGCTACCGGTTAACGCCTGACGAACATCGTCAATGACAGCGTGAATGGGCAGAGCATGGGTAGTAGGAGACAGCATAAGATGAGTGTAACCAAGCGAGGCGGCCGGCGCTATCCAACCGCTAACCTCCACGGGTTAACGGTTATAGAACGCGTTTATCTCAGCACCGATCAGAGCTCGCCTCGCGCGGCGCTAACCTCTGGCGGCGGAGACAGTCTAGCGCTGCGCCGCAACCCAGCGATTCATGCGCGCTTCCAATGCATCCAGCGGAATGGCTCCGGCGCCTAGCATTTCATCGTGAAAGCTACGAATATCGAAGTCGTCGCCCAGCGCTGCCTCAGCCTGCGCTCGCAACTCGAGCATCTTGAGCTGACCAATCTTATAAGCTAGCGCCTGCCCCGGGTTACCGATGTAACGATCGATCTCATTAATGATGTCAGTCTCGGATTTGCCTGCGTGCGCCAGAAAATAGTCAATCGCTTCCTGCCGGCTCCAGCCAAAATAGTGAATCCCGGTATCCACAACCAGACGTACCGCGCGCCACATATCGTAGGTCAACTGGCCATATTTTGAGTAGGGATCGGTATACAAGCCCATCTGATAGCCCAGGCGCTCCGAATACAAACCCCAACCCTCAATAAAGGCAGTCACTCCCGAATGCTTGCGAAACTCCGGCACACCTTCCAATTCTTGCGCCAGGGCTATCTGTAGGTGATGGCCAGGAACGGCCTCGTGCACGCTCAGCACTTCCATCTCATATTTGGGGCGCACTTCCGGACGATACAGGTTAACCCAGTAAAATCCTGCGCGTGTGCCGTTGGCTGCGGGCCCGGAATAATAGGCAGTGGTAGTATCGGGTGCTGTTTCCATAGGTATTGCTCTAACGCCATAGGGCATGCGTGGAAGCTTGCCAAACAGGTTCACAAGCTCGGGATCAAGTCGTTTGGAGATCGCCTGATAGCCTTCAAGCAGCGCTTCGCTGGACTCATAGTAGAACTGGGGGTCGGTTCGCAAAAACTCGTTGAAGGCAGTCAGATCACCCTGAAAGCCCACGCTTGTTTTAACCTGTTCCATTTCCTGCAGAATACGCGCAACTTCACGCTTACCGGTTTCATGAATCTCCTCCGGCGTCAGCGTTGTCGTAGTAAAGCGCGCCGTGAGAAAGCGATAGATTTCCTCACCACCGGGTAGCGAACCGATGCCGGGCTCTTCCCGAGTCGCTGGTAGGTAGCTGGACACCATAAAGTCGCGAAATTCTTCGAATGCGGGCGTCACCTGGTTAGCAATAATACTTCTGGCTTCAGACTGAATCTGTTCGGCAATAGTAGAGTCGATACTCTCAGGCATCGACTTGAACGGCTTGTACCACGGGCTATCCTCGGGGTTGTCAGTAACGACCTTATCCAGCTGCGCCGGCACCCTCTGCATGACAATACGTGCAGGAACGCGATCACGGTTAATCCCCTCTTCCATCAGCTCCATATGTTGGGCGAGCAGCTGAGGCACTGCGCGCATGCGGGAAAGCCAGTTCCGGAAATCGCGCTCATTGTTAAAAGGGGCGTAATTTGCCGTCCCATGACTACTCTGTGGTCCCGAGCGCATGTTATAGCGCATCAGGTATAAACCGAGCTCGTAGTACTTACGTGACTCCTCGAGACGACGTTGCAGCATGGCGTAACTGAGTTGGTCGTCAAGCGCGAGGGAGTTACTATCGAGTGCTAGTAAGGAACCCAGAAACTCGCCCTGCTTGGTATAGCGGCTGATGTGAGCAGACAGGCTTTGATCCGTCCAGCGGTCGTTAAGCCCATCGACCCCAAGATAAGTAGCCCTTTCCGGCGACTGCTGAACCTCCCAGTCCCAGACCTCATCGACCAGTGCGCGAAAGTCCTCGCCAGGACCTGCGTGAGCGATCGAGCAAAAAGAAAGTAATGACAGTACCAGCCAACGTTTCATGGAGTGCGTCCCAAACAGTATAAAAGCCGGGCATGATACCGACTTTTACGACAGGTTTCCGCTATCTCCCGCACAGCGAAGTCCTGCTAAACTTAGAGCCAGACTTTCACTTGGAGTAACCCCACATGTGGCTACTGTCGTTCGGCGTTCTACTGTTTTGTTTCACGCACCTGATGCCCTCGACAGCACCGGGTATCAAGAGTGGGCTGATCTCACGCCTGGACGAGAACCGCTACAAAGGACTGTTCTCGCTCACACTGCTGATCAGTATTGTCTGCATCGTTTTCGGCTGGCGCGGCGCAGCTGTGACCTACATTTATCAACCCGATCCCGCGCTCAGGCATCTGGCACTGGGATTGATCGCACTTGCGTTTCTGCTCATGGTGGCGGCATCGCGCCAAACACGGCTCAAACGCATTGTTCGCCACCCGCAGCTTACAGGCGTGTTTCTGTGGGCCAGCGCGCACCTGCTGTTGAACGGGGACAACCGCTCTCTTGTTTTGTTCGGTACGCTGGCAGCCTGGTCTTGCATCGAAATAGTCACGATAAGTCGTCGTGAGGGCACTTGGGTTAAATCCGACGTGCCTGCGTGGAGTAGCGAGTGTGTAACAGTCGTTATTGCCTGCGTTGTACTCGCTGTTTTAATTGTGCTGCACCCCTACTTCGCGGGTATGCCGGTTTTATTCTAGGGCGACCCGAATCGCTCTACCACTACCACAGCCAATCGCCAAACAAAATCACCGCCCAACTGGTTAACGCGATACCACTGGCCGTGAACACGGCGGCAGACCCCATGTCTTTTGCGCGTCCTGATAGCTCATGATGCTCCTCGCCAATGCGATCCACTACCGCCTCTATCGCGCTGTTAAGCAGTTCAACAGCAAGTAACAGCAGTAGCGGTAACACCAGCAGCAAGAACTCTATGGGGTTCTCAGCCAGAACGCACGCTAGCGCGGTGCCCACGATGGCAAGAAACAATTCCTGACGAAACGCAGCCTCATGTTGAAAGGCCGCCTTGATGCCGTACCAGGAGTAGCGGGTGGCGTCGATTATCCGGGCAAAGCCGGTTTTACCGGGTTTCATTTTTCGTAGTGTCCGTATCGGGCAAGCGGATAAGAGAAGGGTCGGTTTGTATCGAAAACGATT
>CALINF010000305.1 GCA_938045215.1 uncultured Halieaceae bacterium
CAATTCAAGGAGCAGGGCGGTACCGCCACGATGGATCCGTCACGTTTTCGGCGCTGGCTCTCTTCCAGGGTCGTTCGCAGTGTCGTCAGTCCCAAGCGGCTGGCCAGCGTGGAGAGCAAAGCCGAGCGCGCACGTAGCAAATCTGGCTCACCTCACCAGATCGAATATTTCCATCAGGTGGATGATGCCTATAGTCATCTTGCTGTACAAACTTTGCAGCAGCTTGGTAGTCGCTACCAGGTTGAAGTTGAGGTGCATCTTGTTGAGGGTCCAAGCGGGTCCAACTTGCCCGAGCCTGAGCTGCTACTACCGCTGGCTCGCTATGATGCGGCGCTGATAGCGCCGCACTATGGACTACAGTTTCCTGCGAATGCTATTGCCCCGGGTGAAGACAATTGCGCATTGGCGCAGCGGATACTGACTCATGTCGCTGGCACAGGTTTTGCCGATACAGCGATAGCAGTAGGGCAGGCCTTGTTTGCCGGGGATAGCGATACTCTGCAACAGATTGCTGCCGAAGCGGGGATGGCTTCCGCCAGTGAGGCAGCCGCGCGAGTGCGAGCTGGCATCGAGCGCCGAGCCCAGCTGAAGCATTATTCGGGTGCCATGTTTTATTACGGCGGCGTCTGGTACTGGGGCGTAGATCGTTTGTATCACCTGGAACAGCGTTTGAGCGAGTTGGGTCTTTCAGCGCAGCCGTCAGAGCCACTTCTGTATCCCCGGCCGGCCATCGATTCGGGCTCTTATCGCGCCAATGGCAGCCTTACGTTGGAGTTCTACGCGTCACTGCGCAGCCCCTATACGGCCGTTATCTTCGATGAGGCGGTTGAGTTGGCCGAACGCAGTGGCGTACGACTGGCCCTGAAGCCAGTGCTACCCATGGTGATGCGCGGTGTGTCATTGAGTCGCAACAAGGGCTTATATATTTTCCGTGATGCCGCGCGCGAAGCCCGTGCGCTGGGGCAAACTTTTGGCAATTTCTATGACCCCATAGGAGCGCCAGCACGTCGTTGCTATGCGCTGTATCCGTGGGCAGAGCGTCAGGGTAAACATATTGAGCTTATGAGCGCATTCATGAAGGCTGCGTTTCGAGAAGGCATAAACACCAACTCCGAGCGGGGTTTTCGTTCGGTGGTTGAGGCCGCGGGCCTGTCGTGGGAAGAGGCACTGCGTGAGCAGGAAAGCGACGAGTGGCAGCAGTTACTGGAGCAAAACCGGCAGGCAATGTATGAGTTTGGTTCCTGGGGTGTGCCGACTTTCAGGTTGCTTGATAGTGAAGGCAAGCAGGTGATCTGGGCCTGGGGGCAGGATCGGCTGTGGCTGTTTGCCCGCGAAATTCAGCGGCTGTTAGTGCAGGCATAAGTTACAGGGATTTTGTGCGGCTCAAGGGCAAGCAAACTGACCAATCACAGGCCCTCCTGTGCTCGCGGCACAACACCCAAGACATTGGAGTGATACTTATCTACGGAGAGAACTCATGACGCAGTACACGCTCTACGGTGGCGAGCTATCGTTATACACTGGTAAGGCGCGAGCTTATATGCGCTATAAAAAGCTGGATTGGCACGAAGAGCTGGCAACCCGGGAGATCTATAAGTCGGTCATCCTGCCGCAGATCGGCGCGCCGATTGTGCCCGTACTGGCGACTGATGCTGGTGAGTATGTACAAGACACCACAGACATTATCGATTTTCTGGAGGCGCGTCATCCCGACTATTCAGTCTATCCTGATACTCCTGTACAAAAGTTGGTGGCCTTACTGCTTGAGTGTTATGGGGACGAATGGCTGATCATTCCGGCAATGCATTACCGCTGGAGCGTACTTGAGCAGCAGAGTGATTTTATTCTCTCCGAGTTTGGCAGGTTAAGCGCGCCCGAGGCTTCCTACGAGCAGCAGATTGAAATCGGCCGCAAAACCTCGGCGCCATTTCGAAGCTCTATCGTAGCGCTCGGGGTAACCCAGGAAACCATTCCCGGGATTGAACGTGCCTACGCCACCTTGCTGGAGCAACTCAATAATCACTTTACGCAATACGACTACTTGCTGGGCTCGCGTCCCAGCATTGGGGATTTTGGACTGTTAGGGCCGTTATATGCTCACCTGGGGCGCGACCCGGTGCCGAAGGCAATCATGCAGGAGACAGCGCCGGCGGTTTATCGGTGGGTGCAACGAATGAATGCCCCTGAGCCCTTGTCTGGCGAGTTTCTCGCCGATGATCAAGTTCCCGAGTCACTGTATGGCGTGCTAGAGACTCTGTGTGCCGATTTTCTTCCCGATGTGCTCGATGTCATTGTGCATAATGAAAAGTGGATGAACGACCATCCAGGAGAGAACATTCCCAGAGCGCTTGGCATGCACCCGTTCCATACGGGTGGAGCTAGCGGGGAGCGGTACATGCATAGCTACGCTCAGTGGATGTATCAGCGTCCATGGCGGCACTATCAAGCGCTTTTAGAGCAGGATCGCGAGCATGCAGACGCGCTACTGCAAAAAGTGGGCGGCCTGACTGCGCTGCAAACGCCCATCAACAAGTTTGTTACCCGCAAGCCTGGTCAATTGGAGTTGACAGAACAGCACACACCGACCTGAAGTCTCAAACTGGACAGGCCTACAATTGCCCCTCGATAGGTACGAGCTTGTACAGGTTAGCCATTAGTCGTCTGCTCATGCTCGCCTGTGGTTCAGAGGTGTACACTTCGTGCTCCTCATTTTCCGGTTCCCAATACCATCGGGTTTTGCCGTCGCTGTTCAGTGCTACTCGGTACGCAACGTCCGGCAAAGAAGTTTCCAGTGATTCGGAAAAGCGATTACCGACGGGAGGTGACTCTACAAACAACCCCATCTCGGTATTGAGCAGAATCGATCTTGGGTCAAAGTTAAGCGAACCCACGAAAATCGTTTGCCTGTCGATCAAGCTGGCTTTCGAGTGCAACGTGATGCGATCGGGGCTAAATCCCCACTCACTTTCCTGCCCAGGTTTATCAACACGGATTTCGTAAAATTCCACTCCCTTTCCAAGTAGTTCCTGTCGGTATTTCACATAGCGAGAGTGCACAGGAATATGATTGGTAGAGGCCAGGGAGTTGGTGACCACAACAACGCGCACGCCTTTGGCTACGATCTCGGCGAGCATCTGTGCACCAGCCTTTTGTGGGATGAAGTAAGGCGTCACGATGACAATCTCGCTCTGGGCCTGCCGGAATCGCTTGCCGACATCCACAGCCAGTGTCGCCAGCGTGGCATCGCCCACGGCACCAGTCAGCTTGGTCGGACTGTCGATGACCACGGTTGCGGGAGCCGCGATAAACAACTCCTCTTGCTCCCAAACAGCCTTGATCTGCTTGCTGTTGACCGCCGGCGCATAGATGCCATTTTCAGCAGACGCAACTTCTCTTTGGACGTACTCGCGCCAGTCATTAAGCTGCTGCGGCTTCACTGCGTTTCCAAATGCCTCTACCGGTACCGCCAGTTCGCTGTTCCAATAGGCGTCAAATCCAGAGGCGATGTCGGCAACTGCCGGGCCTACCGTCATTATCTCAAAATCATCAAACTTCACATCCTGCTTCAGTTCAAAGTACTCTTCACCGATATTGCGTCCGCCCACGATGCTCACGCTGCCATCGACAGTGAATGACTTGTTGTGCATGCGCCGGTTAGCGCGCTTGAAGTCCAACAACAGACCCCAGTACCGCAGACTGTTACGTGAGACTGGATTAAACAGCCGTACTTCAATATGCGGGTGAGTATTAAGCAGACTCAGTGGGGAATCGAGCCCCGGAGAAAAAATGTCGTCGATTAGCAAGCGTACCCGTACGCCCCGATCAGCTGCGCGCAGAAGCTTTCCCGTGAAAAGCGCCCCAACGCGGTCTCTTTTGAGGATGAAGTATTGTGCGTCGATAGACTGCTGTGCATTTTCTATAAGCCTCAGTCTTGCGCCTAGCGCCCCGATACCGTCGGGTAACCCCAGAAACCCCGACTGCTGACCATGCTCGATAGACCACCTATTTGCGAATTGCCCCAGTTGGGTATCGGCAGTAGCAATCATAGCCGTGGACGGTTCGCGGGGGTAATCAAATGGTACGCTGGTGCAGGCTTGTAACAGCAGTATGGAAAACAACAGCGCGAATGTGCGATGGAAGGACGAGGAAGAGCAGTGAGTGAATTTCATCATGTCGAGCATAGGTCAGCATGGCCCTCCCTGTCGAGGCAGATCATGCTGCAAGGCCGGGAATTGATTCACCACGCAGCGCTCTGCGCTATCAGCGCCTGATCTGCTGCTTCCAGTCTTCGTACAGTGTAAGCCAGACAGGCCCGCTCTTGCGGCTCACCTCCGTTTCAAAGTAGTGAGTCATGCGCTTTAAGTCGTTCAGGTTATCTTTTATCGCTGCGCCTATGAGGAAGTTGGCGAGGTCGTGTACATCCATTGGACCATCGCGATAGTAAAAAGCGTACACACCCATGGCGTGGGTCACCGAGACAGCTTCGGCTGTAGACATGTTCGCTGCGGCCAGCCGGTCTGTGCTCCGCCCATCCAGTGTTTGGCCATTTCGTAACTCATGAAACAGCGTAACGAGAACCCGCACAATGTCAGCGTCTGGCGCGTAGTGAACACCAGCGGTTTCCAGTAAGCGGCCAGCCTCTCTCAACACGACCGTAATCTCATCCTCAAGATGACTAATAGGATGAATGGTTTCAAAGTTCATACGGCGCTTGAGTGCGGCGCTCATACGATTGACACCCTCGTCGGTCGTATTGGATGTGCCAATGAGATTGAAGCCTTCGCGCGCGTACAGAATTCGGTTTTCACCGTCCAGCTCCGGCACCGCGATGCTGCGTTCAGACAGTATCGAGAGTAGGGCGTCCTGCAGCGCAGTAGAGGTTCGCGCGATCTCTTCAAAACGCACCATCTTGCCCTCATTCATGCCGCGATACACGGGGCCGGGAATCAGCGCGTCAACGCAAGGCCCGGAACGTTCCACGACAGGTGCATTCCAGCTGTACAAAAGCTGCTGCACGGTCTCTATTGCACCGCCCTGTACGACGATGGTGGAATCGTCGCAGATCGCCGCACACAATAGCTCCGATAGCCAACTCTTGGCGGTTCCTGGCTCTCCAATCAGCATGGCGCCGCGCTGCGTAGCCAGGGAGGTAATAATGCGGGTAACCACCTGTCGGGGTGCAACAAACTTCGGGGTGATGCCCAAGTTATCCTCCCCCAGCACAAACTGTTCTACCGACCGTGGCGACAGCAGCCAGCCTGGTGGCTTTGCAGCCGAGTCCTGATCGCGTAGGCGCGATAACTCATCGCGATAGGTTAGCTCCGCTGGCTGGCGTTGTATTCCTGTACTTTGCACGGTTTACCAGCCCCCTCGTTTTTCCGGCGCCATACGATCGGCAGGTAAAACTCTGGTTAACTCGCTCAACGGAATATTGCCTGATATCACGTGATCCAGCGCGCTATCTCGAAGGGTGGCCAGGCCGGAGTCGAGTGCGATTGCGCGCAATGAACTAATGGCGACTTTTTGCGAAATAGCATCACGTATCTCGCTGTTGACCAGCATGAACTCCACTACCGCCACTCGGCCGTGCGTGCCGCGCCCTGAGCAGGTATCACAACCAGCACCCTCGTAACAGCGGAAGTCGGCGGGCATGCCATCGGGAAACAGTTCAGCGACAATAGCCTGGTCGATGGCCGCTTCTTTTTTGCAGTCGCGGCAGATGCGCTTGGCCAGCTTCTGTGCG
>CALINF010000306.1 GCA_938045215.1 uncultured Halieaceae bacterium
TTGTATTGCGGCATGACTTTGGCGACAAAATCCAACGCCTCTGCAAGTGCTTCAGGAGAGTCGATCAACACCTGATCGACGTCGTCACGAAGATAGTCGCGTACCGCACGAATGATTACGTTGCTTTCCTGATATAGCAGCACCGGTGCGGAGTTTTCCTCGCTGCCTTTTTGGATGGCCTCCCAAACCTGTAGTAGATAGTTCAGGTCCCATTGCAGTTCTTCTGCGCTGCGGCCAATTCCGGCGGTGCGAATAATCACGCCCATGCCATTGGGAATCTCAAGTTCGTTCAGCGCATCGCGCAGGTCCGAACGATCGTCGCCTTCAATGCGGCGCGATATACCACCTGCACGGGGATTGTTAGGCATGAGCACCATGTAGCGGCCAGCGAGGCTGACAAAGGTGGTTAACGCCGCGCCCTTGTTGCCGCGCTCTTCCTTATCTACCTGAATGATTATCTCGGTGCCTTCTTTGACTACCTCCTTAATCTTGAGTCGACCTTCCCCTTTGTTGGGCTTTTGGTAGAAGTATTCCGGGGCAATCTCCTTCAGCGGCAGAAAGCCGTGACGGTCGGCGCCAAACTCGACAAACGCAGCTTCGAGGCTGGGCTCAACTCGTGTGATCTTCGCTTTGTATACGTTGGATTTTTTCTGAACCCGGGTGCGGTTTTCGATATCAAGATCGTAAAGACGCTGTCCATCGACGAGTGCAACGCGCAGCTCTTCGTGCTGGGTTGCGTTGATTAGCATTTTTTTCATAGTTAACATTTAGCCTTGCAAGAGCAGAGGCCTGGCGGTGCGGGGAATCAGTGTCGCAGCCCGATTAATCGGGCAGAGGAGACCGGTATTTCTGATAACGCCCACTGTAGTGAGTTGCCACAGGCGTGGGTCGGTCTCTTTCTTTTCAGGTTATTGCCGTGTCGCTACCAGCGAGTTGTCTACTGGTTGCTGCGCTGGCAGCGAAAGTGATTGTCACCCTCGCGGCCTTTTTGTTAGTGTCGCTGCACCTGATACAGACGACGCGCAAAACTCGTTTCTCTGATTCTGTACACCGGCAGCCTGGCTGCTCGGTCAGTGTTTTGTCAGCGCAATACAGGAACCTGGTTGGGTTCGAGAGGGCGGAGCGTTGTTGCTCATACGACCCGGACTGTGCGGTGACATCCGTTTTTGGTTATGTATTTCGATACTGGCTGAGCGGTGCGCTTCGTCGGCAGGCTCCAAATGTGGCCAGGTGGTCTATCACCCGCAGCACTGACAGATGTCAGGCGGGTATCAAAACACTGGCGGACTATAGCAGCAAAAGCGCAGGTTGGTAAGTGTCTAAATTTAAAATGAATTTCAGCGCAGATGAGTGATTCTGAGCAGTCGAGGCGCAGTGGTGTGCAGCACATCGAGGTTGATGAAGACTCGGATGGGCAGCGCCTGGACAACTTCCTGCTAAAGACATTGCGCGGGGTGCCTAAAACCCGGCTTTATCGTGGGCTCCGCAAGGGAGAGATTCGGGTCAATAAGGGCCGGGCTAAGCCTGACCACCGGGTGCATACGGGCGATATTGTGCGCCTGCCACCTTTGCACCAACCCGATCCGGCTTCTCCTGCGATCATCCCCCATTACTGGGCCGAACTGTTGCCTCAACGCATCATTCATGAAAGCGCGGGGCTGCTGGTGATCAACAAACCCTCCGGGCTTGCCGTTCATGGTGGTAGCGGCTTGAGTTTTGGCTTGATCGAATGCCTCCGGCAGGCTCGCACGGATGATCGTTATCTGGAACTGGTGCACAGGTTGGATCGAGATACCTCGGGTCTGATCATGATTGCGCGCAAGCCTGCCGTATTGAGAGAACTGCACCGTCAATTGCGCGAAGACAAGGTAGACAAGCGCTACACAGCGCTGTGCGTTGGGCAATGGCCACGCAAACGCAAGCTGGTTGAAGCACCGCTGGCCAAAAACACGCTGCAATCGGGTGAGCGTATGGTCAGGGTGGCCAAAGACGGTAAATCTGCACAAACTGAGTTTACTGTGCTGGAGAGGTTTGGTGGCGCCACTTTAGTGCAGGCCAAGCCGATTACCGGGCGCACCCATCAAATCAGAGTGCATGCGCAATTTGCTGGTCATCCCTTGTTGGGTGATGCCAAATATAGCGATGATGCTACCCGGGCGATGGCAGCAAAGCTCGGTGCAAAGCGCCTGTTTTTGCACGCGAGTCAGTTGAACATCACATTGCCAGATGAAGGTCGTTTACGATTGGAGGCCCCGCTTGATGAAGAGTTGGAAGTAATATTAAGTAATGCTCGTAAAATATTGAATTAAAACACTATTGTTGAAAAATAACTGTTTATCTGCGCCGGCCTCGGCTTCGGATAGGCTCACGACGGCGTAAGGCGCTAGCGCGCAGCCAGCACCGGCATACCACACCGGTCCAGCAAGGTGGTGAGGGCGATCAGGGGCAGTCCTTCCAGGCTTGTCGGATCGTCGCCGCTCAGGCGCTCAAAAAGGGCGATACCCAGGCTCTCCCATTTAAAGCTGCCCGCGCAGTCATAGGGTTCATCCACGCTAACATAGTGCTCTATCTGCGCCTGTGTCAGTGCCCTGAAATACACCCTAAACGGCTCTACATGGCTCACAACCTGTCCAGTCCTGCTGTTGACCAGTGCGATTGCAGTATAGAAATCAACCGATTTGCCCTGGCTTGCTTGCAATTGTGCGAGTGCATTGCCGCGGTTACCCGGTTTATGGAGAACGCTTTCTCCGATCGCAGCCACCTGGTCAGAGCCGAGGATTAATCCATCGGATACCTGGGCTGCGACGCTGTGCGCTTTGTGCAGTGCCAGCCGTAGTGCGCGTGCGGCCGGTAGCTCTCCCTGCACGGGCGCTTCATCTGTCTGGGGGCTTGCGCAATCGAACGGCAGATGCAGCCTTTGCAGCAGTTTTTTTCGGTAAGCAGATGTTGAGGCCAGTGTTAGCTGCATAAGTGGTCTACCGGGCCCTGTTGAGGGCTGTGCATAAGTGAGTGAACTGTTTGTATTTTAAAGAATTTTTTTGACAAAGGGGGAATGCATCCCTATGATGCGCGCCTATGTTGACAGGCCCTCTTCCAAACACGCTGGATGTGCGTAAAGCAGCAACGCGTGAACTGAAAGTGGAGGGCACGTTAAAACCGCTTGATTTGCAGCGTTTTGCTGCACTTTTGGCGTCCGATGAAGGGCGTATTCAAGTGGCAATGGTGTTCTATCGGGACGAGGAGCAGCGCAGCCTCGTTCAGGTCGATATTGATGCCCAGGTGGAGGTTGTATGCCAACGTTGCCTGTATCCGATGCCATTGCAGTTGAAGACAGACAACACACTGGCAGTGGTGTGGAATGATGATCAGGCCAGGCTACTGCCGCGTCACCTCGAGGCGTTGATAGTCGAGGAAGACTGCCGATTGTGGGATGTGGTTGAGGAAGAGCTGATACTGGTGCTTCCGCAGTTCAGTTACCACGAGCCGGTAGAGTGCAAAATAGATTTGGCGGATTTCTCTCACGCGCCACTCCCGGAAGCGCCGGGTGAGAAGTCCAACCCGTTTGACGTACTGGCGCAATTAAAGCCCGGTAAGGAAGAAAAGTAGGAGTTACACAATGGCAGTTCAAAAGAGCAAGAAAACACGTTCGCGTCGCGGCATGCGCCGTTCACACGATTCTCTGACAGGCTCAACACTGTCGGTAGATGAGACTTCAGGTGAGACTCATCGTCGTCATCACGTAAGCGCAGACGGTTTTTACCGTGGCAAAAAAGTCGTTAACATCGGTAGCGACGACTAAACGTCTGGTACGTTCGCAGGCACGGCACTGTCCGTGATTGCACGTACTACGACTCGTAATTTCCGCGGAGGCTTTTGCCTCCGCGTCTGTTTCCGGCTCGCCGCTAGCGATGTCGACAGTCAGCTTCTACACTCTTTACAAGGTCATGTCGCGATAGCGAACGTGTGTGCTTCATCCGCGCATGCTGCGCGATGTGGGTAACGCCTCGATAAGGACACCAACGTTATGGTCGCATCTACTGCATTTGTTTTTCCCGGCCAGGGATCCCAGAAGGTCGGCATGCTCGCCGCTGCGGGAGCTGCGTTCCCGAGCATTGCAGACACATTCGCCGAGGCCTCAGACGCGCTGGGTTATAACCTGTGGGAGCTGGTGCAAAACGGTGAGCAGGACGCACTCAATCTCACCGAGACCACACAACCGGTGCTGCTAACGTCCAGTGTTGCACTGTGGCGTGCGTATTTGAGTGCGGGTGGTCACCAGCCGGCACAAATGGCCGGGCACAGCCTGGGCGAATTTTCGGCGCTGGTGTGTGCCGGTGCACTGAAGTTTACTGATGCAGTGAAGCTGGTGCGCCAGCGCGGCAGTTTTATGCAAACAGCCGTACCGGTAGGTGAAGGAGCCATGGCTGCGATCATCGGACTCGACGACGACGTGATCAACACAACCTGCCAACAAGTACAAGCCAGTGGAGCGGGTGTCGTTGCCGCAGTCAACTTCAACTCGCCGGGGCAGGTCGTTATTGCGGGTCATACCGGGGCGGTAGAGGCGGCTATAGACGCACTGAAAGAGGCCGGGGCCAAGCGGGCCTTGCCACTACCTGTAAGCGCGCCTTTCCATACAGAACTGATGAAGCCGGCAGGCGAGAAGCTCGCGGCGGTATTGGCCGACATAGATATTGCAACACCGCTAATTCCGGTGGTGCATAACGTGCATGCCCGCACTGAGCAAAATCCCGAGCGCATCCGGGAGTTGTTGGTGGAGCAAATCTACAGCCCTGTGCGCTGGACGGGCTGCGTACAGGCGATGGTGGCTGCGGGTGCGCAGAGTATGGTGGAGTGTGGTCCTGGCAAAGTGCTAAGTGGATTGAACAGGCGGATAGACAAGTCGTTGACGAGCTTCTCGCTTGAGGAGCCGGAGTCGCTGACCCAAACCGTGGCTGAACTGGCCTGACGTGTTAAGCAAATAATACAAACCGGGGGAGAGGGTATGGAGCAGAATCAGAAAGTGGCATTGGTAACCGGCGCGAGTCGGGGCATCGGCCGAGCTATTGCAGAGCAATTGTGCGTGGACGGTTACACCGTGATCGGTACCGCAACCAGCGACGCCGGAGCGCAAAAGATTAGCGAATACCTGACGGCCGCCGGCAATGACGGCTGCGGCATGACCTTGGATGTAGCTGACGAAACCAGTGTTGCCACAGTGGTTAAGGCAGTGGCGGAGCAATATAGCGCGCCTCTGGTGCTGGTGAATAACGCAGGTATCACGCGCGACAATATCCTCATGCGCATGAAGGAGCACGAATGGCATGATGTGATCGACACCAACCTGAGCGCGCTTTATCGCGTCAGCAAAGCCTGCCTGCGCGGCATGACGAAAGCGCGCTGGGGCCGTATTGTAAATGTCACCTCAGTGGTTGGTTCGATGGGCAATATTGGTCAGAGCAACTACGCGGCGTCCAAGGCCGGAGCAGAAGGCTTCTCGCGGGCGTTGGCGCGTGAGCTGGGTTCGCGCAGCGTTACGGTGAACTGCGTAGCGCCGGGTTTTATCGATACCGATATGACGAGAGAGTTGAGCGACGATCAGCGTGAACTGATGCTGGCCAATATCCCTCTGTCTCGCCTTGGTGAGCCGCAAGAGATCGCAGCATTGGTGAGTTTTTTGTGTAGCGATAAGGCCGGTTACATAACCGGTGAAACGGTGCATATCAATGGTGGCATGCACATGGCTTAACAAGCCGTTGGCAGTTATCAGGTCTTTTGTCCTGGCAGTGGCAAAAAAAATTTATTACTCCATGCAAAAAAAGAGTAAACTGCGCGCTTGAGCCCGTTGGGGGGTTTAAATCTCTAAAAATATCAGGAGTCTCTAATAATCATGAGCAGCATTGAAGAACGTGTGAAAAAGATCGTCGCTGAGCAGCTGGGCGTCAAAGAAGAGGAAGTACAGACAGAGGCGTCATTCGTCGAAGATCTGGGGGCCGATTCGCTCGATACTGTTGAGTTGGTGATGGCGCTCGAGGAAGAGTTCGAGACAGAGATTCCAGACGAAGAAGCCGAGAAGATCACTACGGTGAAGCTGGCAATCGATTACATCAACAGCAATCTCGCCTGATCTTTCTTTTAGCACCGCTAAAAAGCCGTATCTATTTGTAGTAGAGCGGCTTTTTTTATTTATGTGCCTCGGGTGAATCACCGAGACTAGGAGACGATGCTTTGAATGGCAGAAGAGTGGTGGTAACCGGGCTTGGAATGGTGAGTCCTGTTGGCCTGAACGTGGCAGACACCTGGGCCAATATTCTTGCTGGCAAGAGCGGCGCCGCCTCTATCGAGACATTTGATGTATCTGCGTACAGCACGCAGTTCAGTTGTTCGGTGAAGGACTGGGATTCGTCACTGTATCTAGAGTCCAAGGAAGCACGCAAGATGGATATCTTCGTGCAGTTCGGTATGGCTGCGGGTATTCAGGCGATGCAGGATGCCGGCCTGGAGGTAACGGACGAAAACGCGTCGCGCATCGGTTGCGCGATCGGTTCAGGTATTGGTGGTATCGGACAGATTGAGAAAAACGCCGAAATCGTCAAGCAGTCTGGTCCGCGCCGTATTTCCCCATTTTTTGTCCCCGGCTCCATCATCAATATGATCTCTGGCAACCTGTCGGTTAGATTCAACCTGCAGGGTCCAAATATTGCGGTGGTGACCGCTTGCACCTCCGGCACTCACAACCTCGGGCTGGCGGCACGGATGATTGCCCAGGGAGATGCAGATGCCATGCTGGCAGGTGGTGCCGAAATGGCAACCACGCCCGTTGGCCTGGGCGGTTTTGCCGCGGCCAGAGCATTGTCCACACGCAATGATGACCCCGAGGCGGCCTCACGTCCCTGGGACAGGGATCGAGATGGATTTGTACTTGGCGACGGTGCGGGAGTCGTGGTGCTGGAGTCTTATGATTCAGCGGTTGCGCGGGGCGCCAATATTTACGCTGAACTCACCGGGTTTGGCATGAGCGGCGACGCATACCATATGACGTTGCCTCCGCAAGACGGTCGCGGTGCTGCGGCATCCATGCGCAACGCGGTACAGGATGCCGGTATACCTGTGGAAAAAATCAACTATGTTAACGCTCACGGCACTTCGACGCCGGCGGGTGATGTCGCTGAGAGCAAAGCTATTGAAATGGTTATGGGTAGTGAGGCGGGCAATGTTGCTGTCAGCTCCACCAAATCCATGATCGGTCACCTGCTTGGCGCTGCGGGAGCCGTTGAAGCCATTTTTTCGGTGCTCGCTATCCGTGATCAGGTGGCACCTCCCACGATTAACCTCGACAATCCTGACGAGGGCTGCAACCTCAATTATGTGCCATACACCGCGCAGGAAAGACCCATTCACAGCGTGCTGACCAACTCGTTTGGTTTTGGTGGCACGAATGGTTCGTTGATTTTCAGTAAGCTCGACTGATACTGCCGCCTGTGGCCAGCGCTACGCTCATCTGGATTGACGGCGTGGAAACATCTGCGCTGCCATTGCCTGATCGCGCCTTTGAGCTGGGCGATAGTCTGTTTGAAACCTGTCGCTTGGTGGGCGGAACTATCCTCTTTGCTCATCTGCACTGGCAGCGGCTGGCGCAGGGGTGTGCCGTGCTCGGGTTTCCCGACTGTACAAGTCCACTACGAGAGCAGCTGCAAGATGTTATCGCGACCTTGCGTGAGCGTAAAATTGATGAGGCCGTTGTGCGCGTCACTGTCAGTCGCGGTGGGGCGCAGCGCGGGTATCTGTCGCCCGCGCAGGCCACACCCCGCATTATGTTCTACGCAACGCCGCCGTCGCTGCCTTTTGATCAACAATTGCCACCGGCCCGGGTGGGGTTGGCGTCAGTACGACTGGGGGTCCAACCGGCGCTGGCCGGTATAAAGCACGGCAGTCGCCTGGAACAGGTTCTGGCTGCCAATGAGCGT
>CALINF010000307.1 GCA_938045215.1 uncultured Halieaceae bacterium
TTATCACTCACTACTTGCAGTTCGAGGACTTCGTCGTCATGAATGTCTCTCTTGCCGGTTGAGCGCCATCCCAGGTGTCTGTAAAACCCGTAGGATCTTGATTCAGGATTCCGCGAGCAACCCAGGAACAGCGATTGATGGCCCAGGCTTTTCAAGTCGGAAACAACGCGATTCAACAACTCTTTACCCATGCCCATATTTTCATACTCCGGCAAGACCGCCAGTACCTGTATTTCACCGACTTGTGTTTCGCCGAAACAGTAACCAACGATAACGCCCCTGTGCAGGCCCACGTAGCCGCACAGTTCATCTTGCTCGATGCCGCGTGCCCAGGACTCATGAGTCACTCCCAGTGCCGCCAGTTGCGCAGGGTTGATCGCATTCTGGCGCGTTTTACCGCGCAAGATTATGCACTGGCCAACATCGGCTGACTGCGCTTTTCTGTATTCAATATTCATACAGTTTGATATCGATCATAGGAAAGCGGGTAGCCCTGTTAGCTAACCTTTACCACCAGTTTGCCGAAGTTGTTGCCGCTAAACAGGCCGAGAAAGGCCTCGGGAGCCTTGTCTAAACCTGTCACCATATCCTCTTTGTATTTGACTTTGCCCTGTGCCACCCAGCCCGACATGTCTTGGACAAAGTCGGGCAGTCGGTTGAAGTAGTTGCTCACAATGAAACCCTGCATCTTGATGCTTTTTGTCAGTATCATCCCTTGCAGCATACTCATGCGGTCTGGCCCGGGTGGAAGCTCGGTTTCGTTGTAGTGGGCTATCAAGCCGCACACAGGTACCCGGGCGAAGGTGTTCAATAGTGGCATTACCGCTTCCCAGGAACTGCCACCCACGTTCTCGAAATACACGTCGATACCATCCGGGCACAACGCGGCCAGCTGCTCAGCCATGTCGTCATCGTAGTGGCTGATGCAGGCGTCGTAGCCAAGCTCGTCCACAGCGTAATCGCACTTGGCTTTGGCTCCGGCGATTCCGATGACTCTGCAGCCTTTTAGCTTGGCAATTTGTCCAACAACAGATCCCACAGCACCGGTTGAAGCTGCCAGCACGACTGTTTCGCCAGGTTTGGGTTCACCGATATCCAGTAAACCCACATAGGCTGTCAGCCCGGGCATGCCCAGTACGCCCAGTGCATACGATGGAGGTTGTATCCGTGGGTCGAGCGCTCGGATGCCACTGCCGTCAGAGACCTGATACTCCTGCCAGCCGGAATAAGACGAGACGAGGTCGCCCCGTTTGAAAGTGGGATTGCGCGAGTCAGCGACTTCGCTGACGGTGCCGCCAACCATTACGTCATTTAGCTCTACCCGTGCAGCATAGCTGTCGCCAGCATTCATCCGGCCGCGCATATACGGGTCCAGAGACAGGTAGCGGGTCTTGAGCAGTATTTGACCATCTGTAAGTGAGGGAATCGGGGCGGCTTCTATCCGAAAGTTATCGACAGTTGGTTTGCCGATGGGCCTGGAGGCCAGCACGATGCGTCGGTTGGTTTTCGTATCGCTAGCCAGTGTACCTTGCGTGGCAACGGCCCCCAGGGCCGCCATAGACGTGAGGGTAAAGTCGCGGCGATTCATGGCCATAGTGTTGCTCCTTGTTTGTGGTGTTTTACGATAAGCGATTATGCGCTTAATTTTGCTTGTATGAGTGGCAGGTGTTGTCTGCCGATAAAGAGTTCTTCGTCCATCAGTACGGCTATGCCGGGGAGGGCAGGGCGTGCTATCTGCTCGGGCCCACCGCTGTGCAGTTCTATATTCATACGCTTGAGAGTTTCGACAATGGCAGTTTTAAAGTCACTATCGGTTGGTGACTCCGGCGCGTACCGCCGCAGATCTGCTTGTCGGTTTGCAGTGCGCAGGCGTTTGTGGCTCGCGCTGCGAGAGTGGTCATCTGGTGCTAGTGGCCTGGCAGCTTTGCGCGGCGTTATTGCGAACCAGTCGGCGACAAGACCGTGTTGCTCCAGTAGTGCACTCAGCTGCGGCAACGCAAGCAGGCTGTCCAGCGAGTCGTCAACGCCGATAGAGATATGTGCTGGTGATGGCGGCAGCGCAGGCAGTGAAGAAGGCAGTGGATATTCAATGTCGGGTGCTGGTCCTCTTTGCCCGGCTACATGCCATCCCACGCGGGGCAGGTGCTCGCGCCCAAACAGCAGCTCATCTGCTACCACGTAAGTGGGCACGCCATAGATCCCGGCGGTGAAGGCATCCGATTGCAGTTTAGTATTCTGTGCCAGGCCTTCAGAATATGCCCACGTAGTGAAGCCAGCGCCATCAGCGTTCAGGCCATCCAGTAGATCTGCGATTACCTGCTTGTCTTCCACATCCAGTTCGCGCTTCCAGAAGGGCTCATAAACCGCATCGATAAATGCATGCAGTGCCTGTTTATGGTGTTGGCGTACCCAGAGCATCGCGGTGGCCACCAGGTTCGTGTCCCAGATTTTCACGGTTCCGCGAATTGTCTTTCCAGTGAGGCTCGCATAGCGGCGGCAGTCAAAATAGGCGTACTTCACGCCAGACCATTGCTCGGTGCTGCGATTTTGCTCGGCCACCTTACCTGTTTTATCAAGCTTCGCACTGCCCAGATAACTTGGAATGTCCAGCACAAAGGGCCGCCAGTCGAACTCGATGCCCAACTCCCGCTCCAATGCTCTGGTAGGCTCTACCGCCAGATAGGCGTAAGGGCTCTTGAAGTCGAGATACACGATGACGGGGGAGTCCGATTGCAAAGGGTGTAGGGACATAGGCAAAGATCCGAATGGATTGAATGGTCTACTGACAGCAGTGAGATCCACAGCATACAGCAACAAAATTGCCGACGATGTACATCAAACTTTACTGTGATCAATGGTATATTGCCGGTCGGCGCGAACCAACACAATCAACCACCTTACTACAAAGAATAGTCGATCCTATGCTGAATCAGTTACTTGATGTTCTGGACCCCACGCCTCAAGCCGATGGCACTTACAGTGCAAACAATATGCACCCTGAAGCGTTTCGCGTATATGGCGGGCAGGTGCTGGGTCAGGCGATCAGTGCCGGGCAGAAAACAGTTCCCGAGGAGCGGGTTCTGCACTCACAGCACGCGTACTTTTTGCGACCGGGTGATCCAGCCAAGCCGATTGTTTATACCGTTGAAAAGGCGCTTGATGGTGGCAGCTTTTCGTCGCGGCGCGTCGTAGCGCTGCAGAATGACAAGCCGATCCTGGTCAGTACTCTGTCGTTTCAACGACCGGGTCTCGGTGATACGTTTCAAACAGATGCTCCTGCAATGCCTGATCCGGAGGATCTGGTCAGTGAGCGTGAGCTGGCACTGGCAGCTGGCAATCTGAACGAGTCGTTCATGATCACTACTGGCGAAGATATCGAAATGCGCATGGAGGAATCCATGGACTGGGATAACCCCACGGTTCGCCCACCCGTGATGCGCTGTTGGATTCGCGCCACGGGCCCCGTTCCGGGAGGGCTGCCTATGCAGCAGGTGCTGCTCGCCTATATGTCAGACTGCATGTTACTGGACGTTTGTATGGCTATTCACGGTCGATCCTTCCGTGACGATAATATCCAGACGGCTAGCCTGGATCACGCACTGTGGTTTCACAATCCGTTTCAGGCAGATGAATGGTTGTTGCATGAAGTGCACGCCGAGGCTATGAGCGGAGGCAGGGGGCTGGCGCGCGGTAGTTTCTATACCCGTGATGGCACTTTGGTTGCCACTACCATGCAACAAGGCCTCATGCGTTTTCGTTCTTGAAACTTGTTTATTGCTCTACTTGGTCTATTTTGAAGGCACTGGCTGGCATTTTGAGTCAGCAAACTGGTTTCAAACATCAAGGAAAGAGGCAATAACAATGAAGCAACTATTGATAGCAGTACTGTGTTTAATCCCCGCGATGGCGATGGCACAGGAGCACTACAAAGCAGGTAGTTATTGGGCAGTAACGTCCGTTGACACTCACGATGGGCAGTTTGAGGCGTACGTAGAGGACTTGCATGGTCTTTGGCGTAAGCAGATGGATATGCTCATGAAAGAAGGCAAGGTCTTGAGCTACAAAATGTTCTCTAACGTCAACGCCAGAGAAGGTGAACCAGATCTCTGGCTCATGGTTGAGTGGAAGTCCGCTGGAGACATGATGGATACCCCTTATGAGTGGTGGGAAGAGAAAACGAAAGAACTCAGTGGTTCGATGGAAGCCAGTCGCAAGAAAAGCATGAAGCGTGGTGAGATTCG
>CALINF010000308.1 GCA_938045215.1 uncultured Halieaceae bacterium
AAAATCAATGACATTGACTAGCCCCCTGCTTCGGCGTCAGGTGCCGATTCAACAGGCGTTGGCTGTTCGAGTGTGAAACGCTCAATAGCGGCTGCAATCGAAATGTCCACGCCGCTTTGCTCATTTAAACGAAGCAGCGTCCGCTCGCCCACAACGCCGTCGTCAGTGAGGCTATTGGCGCGTTGAAACAGACGTACTCTCTGCTCAAGGGCTGCGGAAAACTCAGTTGATGTCAGCGGCAGCGGCTGGTTGTCCAATACAGCAAATTGTCGGGCAATCGCCGCAACAGCAGGCCCTTCATCACCGCGCTGCAGGGGTCTCTCAAAGCCAGGAGGTGGATGCCAGAGATAGCGAAATGTGCCCTGCCACAACGGGGCCAATGTCGCCAGCGGTACTTCAATCATTCCTTGCTGACCAAACAGTAATGCGTTACGACCATCGATCTGTAGTAGTAGCACCGCGGCGGCAAAGCGCTCCGGCGTAACCATATCGAGCAATAAAGGCCGATTGTAAATCTCAAGTTCATCCCAGGTACTTGCCTGCGCAATTGAACAGGCGACACCCGCTGTAACAGTCGCGTCACACACTGCCGGAACAGGGCTGGGGGAATAGAGTGACCACAGTTGGCTCTGCACCACTGCAGGGGGAAGCAACCAATCGCCGATAGCTGGCTCGACTTGGATTGCACCTGCGTACCCCTTTGTCACATTTGCGGCAGGCGAGCCTATCAATGGCGTGGCCTGAGCGTCATCTGCTTCAATTTGCAGTTGAGTCGGTTGTGAGACTGCGCCGCCTAAACCAGATGAAGATGCGTCCTGTGCCACTTCGGCCTGCGTTGCCACCACAGGCTCAATCACGTCCGCATTCGATGACTCACCCAATGACAACGTCGATGCATCGATCAGCAGATAGACGACCAGTGCCAGTGCGAGTACAAATCCCAGACTTAGCGCAGGGAGGCGCCAGTCACGCGGCGCAGTCTCGCCTGACTGACCCAACACCTCCAGCGCAGCGGCGTCCAGCGTCGCTCTGTCAGCAAGATTCTTACCACGACCATAGGCACCCAGCAGAGCCCGATCGCAAAGTAAATTAATCAATCTGGGAATACCGCGAGTTTTGCGGTGAACCTGCTTCACCAGACCCGGCGTAAACAGCTCCCGACCAGGAGCCAGGCCGGCAACCTCCAGCCGATGTCTGATATAGGCTCCAGTTTCCTCGAGGTTGAGCGCTTCGAGATTGTAGCGGGCAGTGATTCGCTGATTGAGCTGGCGCAACTCCGGTCGACCCAGCTTCTGTGCCAATTCAGGCTGACCGATGAGGATAATCTGCAGCAGCTTCTCGCTATTGGTTTCAAGATTGGTCAGAAGACGTATCTGCTCCAGCACATCAAAGTCCAGATGCTGTGCCTCATCAATCAGCAGCGTTGTCTTGCGATCGCGAGCGTGATTCTCTAGCAAAAAAGTATGCAATCGATCAGTGAGGGCTTTGAGGCTGTGCTGCTCCTGTCCGTAGTCGATGCCCAATTCATCGCAAGCGCTAGCAAGCAACTCCTGGGCGTTCAACGCCGGATTCAGAATAATCGCGATGTCTGTATTATCCGGCAGCTGCTCTAGCAAGCAGCGGTTGATGGTGGTCTTACCGGTGCCGACCTCTCCAGTGAGCAAGATAAAGCCACCACCCGCACCCACGCCATACAGCAGGTGCGCAAGCGCATCCCTGTGGCGTGGCGACATAAACAAATATCGGGGGTTTACCGCTATCGAAAACGGTGCCTCATTTAACCCGAAGTACTGGTAATACATGAACTCTCAAATCGGTCAGTACTGGATGGAGCTGCCATTATGCCCAAGCAATCACCCACAGGCCACGTCTATCACTGTTTCGCAACTGCCTTGCGGCATCGTTCAATCGAGACTGGTTTCCAGGTAGACCTGACCTTGAACGAAACAATCAGTCCGAGTCGATAGATGCCAGCTGCTTGAGCGCCTCATCGCACCAGCCAAGGTATTGCTCGCCATTGCGAATACCCCCCAGCAGCGCAAGATAAACGCCCTGGCGCCTTATGGGTAAAGAGTCGGGGTCGGCGTAGTGTCTGCGGCGAATTCGCTCATACAGATAGAGGCGCTGCATGATGTTCTCCCGGCGGCCTTCAAGCTCTGTGATCATATGAGACACATTGCTGGCGTCCAGATTATAAAGTTTGACCAGCAGGTCGTCCTTGGCTTCCTGCACCTTGCTCTCTTTGTAAACCCATTCCTGCAGTGCCTCCCTGCCTAGCAGGGTCAATCCGTACACAATCTTATTGGGCTTGCCAGACTGACTGACCTCGCGTTTGTTCAGCAATTGCTGCTCGGAGAGCTTCTTCAGCTCCTGGTAGATCTGCTGATGGGATGCACGCCAGAACAGTCCCAACGACGAATCGAACGACTGGGCCAGCTCGTAGCCAGACATATCGTCTTCAATCAGCGCAGTCATAATTGCCTGGGAAAGTGCCATCGGTTCATTGTCATTGAGTGAGTCGCTACTAGCATAGACCCATTCATTTTTATATGCAAAAGCTTGCATAAATGATCCATATGCAATAACTTGCACGTATAGACATCACACACTGATCAGCAGGACTACTGTCATGGCACTACACCCCAACCTTGAGAACAAACTGCGTTTGCCCGTAGTAGGCGCACCTCTATTTATTATCTCCAACCCCGAACTGGTGATCGCCCAGTGCAAGGCCGGAATCGTTGGCTCATTTCCTGCGCTGAACGCGCGCCCAATTGAGGAGCTGGATCGCTGGCTGGACAGAATCACGACCGAACTGGCCGAGTATGATGCAGCCAATCCAGACAAGCCTTCCGCTCCTTTTGCGGTCAACCAGATCGTGCACGGTTCCAACGACCGGCTGAAGCAAGACGTGGACATGTGCGTCAAGTACAAGGTGCCTGTGGTCATTACGTCACTGGGCGCGAAAGAGTGGGTGAACGAGGCTATCCACTCCTACGGGGGCATTGTTCTTCACGACATCATCAATAACCGCTTTGCCAAGAAGGCTATCGAAAAAGGCGCTGACGGTGTTATCGCAGTAGCGGCTGGCGCTGGTGGTCATGCTGGCTCGATCTCCCCTTTTGCCCTGGTGCAGGAAATTCGTGAGTGGTTTGATGGCACCATTTTGTTGTCTGGATCGATTGCCACGGGTGACGCCATCCTGGGCGCTCAGGCAATGGGCGCAGATCTGGGTTACATAGGTTCTGCCTTCATCGCCACAGAAGAGGCAAACGCAGATCCCGCATACAAGCAGGCAATCATCGACTACTACTCATCTGACATCGTCTACAGCAATCTGTTTACCGGCGTGCACGGCAACTACCTGCGCCCCTCTATTGAAGCGGCCGGCATGGATCCAGACAATCTGCCTGAAAGCGACCCCTCAGCAATGAACTTCGGCTCAGGTGGTAACACCGACAAGAAGGCGTGGAAGGATATATGGGGCTGTGGCCAGGGTATTGGCGCGGTAAAAGAGCTGCAAAGCGCGGGCGATATGATTGCGCGCATGCAGGCTGAGTACAACACTGCTCGCGATCGCCTTGTTAAGCTATCGGCCTGATTAAACGGTCTGCCTTAACCGCGGTACATAACACAAGGGCCCCTCTGGGGCTCTTGTTCGTTTCGCCTTGTGAAGTCCGCTGTCGTAATACTCACGGGCACATAAGTTCAGCGGATACTCTGGCACAACCCCAAACCACCCTCCTACATGAGCGCGATTCGAGCGTCTATATAGTTCCTGTACGCAGGAACAAATGCATCCTTCACGGCGTTCCAGCGACTGAGAATCTTCGGGTTGTCCAGCCTGAGCAAAAGCGGGTTCATTGCCGACAGCATTCTCTCTTCACTAATGGACCCGCTCTCAAACTGAAAATAAGCCATATCGCCATGCCTAAACAGTATCCAGAGAAATGAGTTAAGCCTATGAGTCTCTGTGACGCTAGGTGACTCGATGGCAACGAGGGTCTCTATGGTCACTGATTCCTCGATTGAGATCATATTGAGATCAACAATCCTGCTGATCAGATCCTGATAGGCAGATACTTGAAGCGTGCGTGTGTTTTGCTCGGTTTGCTCCGTGCTATTGCGTATTTCCAGCCCTACAAAGACCAGAGAAATCACCACAACCAATGCGGAGATGACTTCGAGCGTAATCGATAGTCTGGAATGCATCATAGGCTCCGTTGAATTCTACTCATGTTGCAACTGACGGGCGACGGCCAGGAACAGTGCGACTGATACCACCTCGATGGCAATCGAAACCGTCGCAAAAGGTGCATCGTGAACTGCCCATGTCAGGGTGCGAAACACTGCAGCGCCGCCCATCAGTAGAGTTGCACTGTAGAGCCAGGTGCGGTTTTCCGTCCACAGACCCAACAAAGCCATCACACCAACGCCAATAAAGAATGACGTCATATCTCCTACCTGCGTGCTTCTACCCTGCCCCTCAAGATACTCCATACCCAGGCCCTGCGCCGCTGACGCAGGGTCAACTATCCAATTCACGCCCATTACCAACATCAACAGTGCCGGTAACGCTGCAATTCCTTTCACGAGTTTTTGAGCCATAGTTATCTCCTGTAATCTCTTTGCAAATGAGCGGTCTGCTGGCAACGTACTGGCCAGAGAATACCAGCACAGC
Organism: uncultured Halieaceae bacterium; assembly: GCA_938045215.1. GTDB lineage: Bacteria > Pseudomonadota > Gammaproteobacteria > Pseudomonadales > Halieaceae > CALINF01. The sequence continues at coordinate 4,682 of CALINF010000308.1, forward strand.
TTATCTATTGCAGCGTCTGGTGCCTAACCTGATCGTAGCATTCAGGGCTGTATCTGATGCACTGATGCCCTCGTCCACTGAAACAACAAACCAGCAGAACTTATTCTGCGTAATAAAGTCTATTAAGCATCGCATCATCGGCGCTTGTGCAAGCGCGCCGACAATCAAACAGCAAGAGCACAGACTATGTCTCAGCAAAAATCAGTACACAGCCGTAAACTTGTGAACCTCAGAAACACCGTATTCACTGCCTGCCTGTTCACGCTTGCAACGGTAGCACATGGGCAAACCGCCGAAGCCGTCTTTGCCGGGGGCTGTTTCTGGTGCATGGAGTCTGCTTACCAGGAGCGTGAAGGTGTGCTCGATGTTGTATCAGGCTTCACAGGTGGCACCCTCCAGAACCCAACCTATAACGGCAATCACGAGGGCCATTACGAAGTTGTAAAAGTGACCTACGACAGCAGCATTTTAAGCTATCAGGACCTGCTGGATCAGTACTGGGTGAACATTGACCCTTTCGATCCTCGCGGTCAGTTTTGCGACAAGGGACCCAGTTATCGAGCTGCAATCTTTGTCGCCAGTCCAGAGCAGGAGGCACTTGCCAAAGCGTCGCTCGAGAGTGTCGTTACGCGCTTTCCGGGCGAAACCGTGGTCACTGAAATCCTCCCCTCCTCCACTTTCTGGCCGGTCGAGGAGTACCATCAGGACTATTACCTGAAGAATCCGGTGCGCTACAAGTACTACCGGTGGAATTGTGGCCGTGACCAGCGCCTTGAAGCTGTATGGGGAGCAACAGCGCACTAGGTTGCGTGACAGCACTTCCATCATCGGGTGGAAGCGCTGCAGAGCCCCGTATGCTCTTAGTACAGCAGTAAGCCTGCATACCGGAGCTTCAATTCCCAACAAGCACTGTTAATATAGCTTTGCCGCCTGCAAAGGAGCGCTTCGGTGCGCTCGATTTTTTGCAGCTACTGCCGACACTGCCACTACGCTTGGGAGAGAATCGATGCGTCGCATCAAACCCGGACTCCAGTTCATCGCGCTGATCATGATTTTCTTCTCCATGTCAGCGCAGGCTCATCGTAAGACCGACATTGTGACTTTGTACAATGGCGATCGGGTCACCTGCGAAATCAAAAAGCTGTTTGCAGGTGTGCTCGAATGCAGCACAGACGCCATGGGAACCGTGAAAGTCGAATGGCAGGAGATTGCCAATCTGGAAAGCAATTACAACTATGAAATCCGAGCCTCCAACGGCAAGCGCTATTACGGAAGTATCAGCGGCAGCGATCGGCCGGGTCAGATGATGATTGAGGACTTGTACGGCGACCACTATCTCGAACGGCTGGATGTAGTGGAGCTCAGGCCAATCGAAGAAAAACTGCTTGATCGATTCGACATCTATCTCTCCGCTGGCTACTCCTACACCAAAGCCAGCGACGTCGCCCAGACCACACTCAATACAGTGGTTAGTTACGAAGATGAAAGAACCCGGAATGTACTGACCGGGCGCCAAACCTATACCAACACCGATACCGACTCCTCCAGCAGCAACCGATGGGACCTGTCGCGCCAGATATGGACAGACCGTGAAAAGTTGTTTCGCCTGTTTTTTGGCAACTACGAGGCCAATGATGAGTTGGGACTGGATAATCGAGTAACGGTCGGAG
>CALINF010000309.1 GCA_938045215.1 uncultured Halieaceae bacterium
CCCACAAGCTGATTCAACTGTTGGTGACTGACGATTTGCGGATACTGTTCAGGCAATACACTCAGTAGCTGCTTCCCCTGCTCCAGCATCCGCGGCATCTCGGCGGCCAGGCTCGCGAACTGTCGCCATACCAGCGGCAACAGACCAAGCGAAATCCAGAAAAAGGCGCCCACAAAGATCAGAAACGCGAGACTAACCCCAAGCCACTGAGGCACACCGTGACTGGTAAGCTGGTTCGCGACGCCCTGCATCAGATAGGCAAGCACAATGGAGGCCAGCAGGGGTGCCAGAATATCGCCAATGGTCATCAGCATCAGCACGCTGACAAAAATCAGGACGAGCAGCAGCACTGACTCTTCCTCGAAGAGATAGCGGCGGTACCATTTGTTGAAAATTTCCAGCATGGCGCTTAAGGCCCTTCAGCATTTTCGCAGTATGTGTATGTATACCCCATCAACTTCAAAGAACTCGACAAGCTGATGTCCTGACTGTTCGGCAAACACTACAAAGTCTCGTTTTGAACCCTGATCGGTCGACATCACTTTGATCAGCTGGCCCACCCCAACGCCATTGAGTGCGCGCTTTGCTTTGAGTAACGGCATGGGACAGCGTAACCCAATTGCATCGACCTCAATGCACTCAGCAGAAAAAGACGTGGTCAATCAAGCCTCCACAAGAATGGATGTGAGTAACAGTATATCCTCATATCAGATTTGGTCTAAACCGACTGAACTCACGTAATCTCAATCGGTCTATACACATTACTTTCAACACGCTATTGGCGCTAGTTGAGTTTACAATAGGGTATCTCAACACAGCCTCAACGGGTCACGGTACATACCATCAAACGCTTCTACCCACAATTAAGCATACTATGCCGCATTGTAGTCTTGCCCCTACTGCTGGTACTGGCATACCCGGCTCAGAGCAAAACCGAGGAACTCAAGCTACCCAAGCTGGGCGAGTCTAGCACCAGCATGTTCTCAGCGGAATACGAACATCAGATTGGCCGCACCTGGTTGCGCATGTTTCGTAGTCAGGCCCCTACCATTGACGATCCATTGCTGTTTTCCTATCTCGAGGACCTCATCTTCCGACTGGTTACCCACAGTCAGCTGGAAGACCGGCGCATTGAAGTGGTGATAGTCGATAACGCCAGCATCAACGCATTTGCGGTGCCAGGCGGGATTATCGGCATTCATAACGGTCTGCTGCTCTATGCCCAGTCGGAGGACGAGCTGGCTACGGTGCTGGCGCACGAGATTGCACACCTGAGCCAACGTCACTTTTCTCGACGTGTTGAATTCCAGAAAAACCAGCAACCACTGAATATGGCCGGTCTGCTGGCGGGTCTGATTTTAATGGCGACAGCAGGTGGCGATGCTGGCCTGGCAGCGCTTACGGCATCTCAGGCCGCTGCGCAGGACTCGGCGCTGCGCTACAGTCGCAGCAACGAGGCCGAGGCAGACCGTGTAGGCATGACGACAATGCTGGACGCAGGCATGGATCCACACGCTGCACCGGCAATGTTTGAACGCATGATGCAGGCGTCCCGCTACACAAGTACCAACCGGATTCCTGAGTTCCTGCGCACTCACCCACTCTCTGAAAATCGCATCGCCGATACACGCAACAGGGCTCGTCAGTATCCCAAAAGACCACCCCAGATAAGCCTCGACTACCAACTGATGCGCGCCCGCGTGGTGAATCAGCTCGCCGATACGCCCGAGGAAGCAGTGAATCGTTTTCGCAACGAGCTTGAGGGCAATCCACGTTCAGAAGAAGCCGCTCACTATGGACTGGTGATTGCCTTGACCAATGCCGGGCGCGCCGACGAGGCGGGGTTGGAGCTGGATACCATTTGGTCCAAAAACCCCGGCCGGTTGGAGTATGTGATTGCGGATGCCGAAATCGACCTGGTTAAAAACCGACCAGAGCGGGCCATTAACACCCTCACCAAGCAGTTGGAGCTCTACCCAAATAACCATCCGTTAACCATGACCTATGCCAGGGCGCTGATGCGCAACCAACAGGCGCATGTTGCAGAGGAGGTTCTGGTTGCTCAGAGCAAAATCAAGCCCAAAGACCCCGCGCTGTGGTACTTATTGGCCGAGGTACAGGGATTGTCGGGGAATATTGTTGAGCTTCACCAGTCCCGGGCAGAGTACTTTATCCTCAACGGCAATTTGACCCAGGCTGAGAAACAGCTCACCTATGCCCTGCAGCTTACCGAGAACGACTATCTGACCAGTGCCAAGATCAATCAGCGGTTGCAGGATATCGGCAAAATGCGCGAGCAGATGGACATCTAGCGCTAGCGTTTAAGCGTGGCCGCAAAGTCCAGCATCCGGCGCAGAGGCACCATTGCCTGCTCACCCACTGCCGGATCTACAAATATCTCGTTGTCCGCCCTGTCAAATACCGTTGCCAGCGCTTCCAGCTCATTCATTGCCATCCACGGGCAGTTGGCACAGCTACGACAGGTAGCGCCATTGCCGGCTGTGGGAGCGATAATAAACTCCTTGTCGGGAGCCTGCTGCTGCAACTTATAAAAGATGCCCTGATCGGTAGCTACGATGAAGCGCTCGTTTGGCATTTCAACTGCTGCCTGAATTATTTGCGTGGTCGACCCTACACGGTCGGCCAGCTCCAACACTGAGGCAGGAGATTCAGGGTGCACCAACACGGCTGCATCGGGATATACACGCTTGAGATCGGCAATACCTCGCGCTTTGAACTCCTCGTGCACGATGCAAGCGCCATCCCACATCAGGATATCGGCGCCCGTTTGGCGACGGACGTAGTCTCCCAGATGACGGTCTGGTGCCCAGATAATCTTTTGACCCTGATCCGCCAGATGCTCCGCAACATTCAGTGCGATACTTGAAGTAACCACCCAATCGGCACGCGCTTTTACCGCAGCAGAGGTATTGGCATAGACCACCACCTGTCGGTCGGGATGCTCGTCGCAGAACGCCGCAAACTCTTCAATAGGACAGCCCAGATCCAGCGAGCACGTGGCCTCCAGGGTTGGCATCAGAACACGTTTCTCTGGCGTGAGAATTTTGGCTGTTTCGCCCATAAACTTAACGCCCGCCACAATGAGCGTGTCCGCGGCATGGTCGTGCCCGAAGCGGGCCATCTCGAGGGAGTCGGAAACGCAGCCGCCGGTCTCTTCTGCTAGCGCCTGAATCGCAGGTGCCGTGTAATAGTGCGCCACCAGTACGGCATTTTCCCGCTCTAAACGCTCTTTTATTTGAGCAACCAGCTGGGCCTCGCGCTCCGGGCTCAGATGGTGCTGCTCGGCATGGTCGAGATGGTCTTGTACCTGCTGTCGAATTACTTCTAGCTTTTCTGCGGCAATAGTCATGCAAACTTACTGTCTGGTGTAAAAAGGGCGAAAATGGTAGCACAAATTACCCGCCTCCCGCGCAGACGCATGAGAGACTAAAA
>CALINF010000310.1 GCA_938045215.1 uncultured Halieaceae bacterium
CCAGCCGTTTTACCTGACGGGTCGCCGGGCCGGTGAAGAGCTCGTGAAAATCACCCGCTACGTCGCTACTTTGCGTGTTGACCTCTACGCAGTGAGCTCCCGCAAGCCTTGCCTGTTGTACAAAACCCGCCGCAGGATAGACAGAGCCGGACGTACCGATCGCGACAAACAGATCACACGTTTGAATTTGCGAGGCTATAGCGTCCATATGATAAGGCATTTCACCAAACCAGACGATATCAGGGCGCAATCCGCCGCTGTGACTGCACTGCGGACAGGGAGTACTGGCATCAAATTCTCCGATGGCTGGCATGCGGCTATCGCAGTGGGTGCACAGCATACTGCCGAGCTCTCCATGCATATGGCAAACATTGGCGGAGCCACCCCGCTCATGTAAATCATCCACATTCTGGGTGACAAGGAAAAGACGCTCTTCCAACGCAGACTCTAGCTCGGCCAGCGCCGTATGGGCCGCATTCGGTAAGGCCTGCAACAACTGTTTGCGCCGTGCGTTATAAAAGCCATAAACCAACTTCGGATCGCGAGCAAAGGCTTCGGGGGTAGCTATCTCCATGGGGTCGTGTTTTTCCCATAACCCGTCAGAGTCTCTGAACGTGGCCAAACCGGACTCCGCAGAAATACCTGCGCCAGTCAACACAACCACGTGGCCGGTATCGTTAAACGGCTTCAACATCGACGCTCAGTTCATGCAGGTGAGGTATAGACGTAAAGTAGAGCGCACAACGCAATGAGGGGCCCTCGCTCTCGTGCAAAGCAACAGCATAGCGTTGTAACTGCGGCCTATACAGTGCGCCTTCTCTCGCTAGAAAGTCTTCCATTGACTCACCTTCGGCAGGCTGACTGGTCTTGTAATCGATAATCCAGCGGCTGTTGTCAGCCGAGTCAACAAAGGTGCGATCCACGATCAGGTCAACAACTTTGTCCTCTTCACTATTGGTCGTCAATGCCAGCTCACACGCGGCATTGTCGTGCCGCGAATTGAGTACCCAGCGGCCAGTGGGATCGTTCAGCACAGCGCTTACTGACATCTCTACTCGCTCACACGCGCGCTCCAGCAATTCACCCGAAAGACCAAGCTCCAACAACTGGGCACGCCACAATGGTCGATGAGCGTCCAGCATTGTTGTGACACTTTCAGCGCAGGTATTGTCAGGTAAGGTCGGCAACTGCGCGAGTTGCTCCAGCGCCAGGTGCACGACGGTACCCACATGCCTGTCCAATCGATTCAACGAACGCTCGGGCAAGTTACTACCTGTATGAGTTATCGGTGCAATAGCTTCTGCCTCAGGAACTTCTGCAAGGCGACGCATCTTTCGCTGTAGCGCACCTGCCTCAACGAGCACTGAGTCGACAGGCTCGTGAAGTTGTATCTGTGCAGAAAACATCGGCCAGATGGAGGCCAGCAAAGAGGCCTCCGGTGGTGGCTCCATACTGGCAACCACCTCGCCTTCCTTGTCTGTACTTTTAAGCTCGCTGGTTAGCAACAGTCGGCTGACTGCGCGAGTCGCACCCACGTACAGAAGCCGGGTGCTCTCCAGCTGCGACTTACGCTTGCGCTGACGGGAGAGAAAGTTGTATAGCGTGGGTAACTTTGCGTTACTGCCATCGTCAGCAGCAAGCAGAAACGAGCGCTGACCGTCCGTATTGGTGTAGTCGTCCCACAACAATAGGTCACGATCCTGTGATCGGGGCGTGCGGCCCAGCCCTGGTATCAACACCCAGTCAAACTCCAGACCCTTGGCCCGGTGCAAAGTCATGATCTGCAACTTTTCGTCAGGACTACCCCCGGCCGCATACAGTTTCTCAAGGCGCTGTAAGAGCCAAATCCGGTCCAGCCCAAACCCGTCGCGATCGGCCTCCTCCAGCAACTCAAAGAACCGCTCGGCGTCCTCAAACTGGCGAGTGTCCTCCAACGTAGCTGGCCCACCCAGTTGCAGCCAACACTGCTCAATCCAAACCCTCAATGCCAGGCGATCCTGTTGACGCTGCGCCTGCTTCAGCGCTGCAGCCAAATGGCGAAAACGACGGACGCCATCGGCTGACAGCAGCTCATCAATCTGCGGCTGCCACGCGGCATCCAGTAGATTATTGATACCGGCATGGCGGGGCTCCTCGCCAATCTGCCCAAGCAAATCCAGGTCGGCCAGTGTCATGCCACACCAGGGCGCCCTGAGTACAGCAAACAGCGCCACCCGATCGGCGGGGTTGGCCAGTAGCGAGCACAGACTCATCAGGTCTACGATGGCAGCAGAGCCAGCCAGAGGCGTCATATCCTGCGTCGCAAAAGGAATATTCTGAGCGTGCAACAGTTTGATAAGAGGCGCCAGATGACTGCGACTGCGACCCAGCACAGCGATGGACTGCACCGCCATGTTGTCCAGTCCGTGGCGAATCTCACTCAGCAGAAATTCCGCCTCGCCCTCGCGGACGGCCTCCCCGTAAAACCCGTGACATTCCACTGCCGGGTCGAGCTGGTTTGCACGCACAGCCACAGCACTGGAGTAGCTCACCTGCCCTTTACTGGCATCACTACTGGAAGGGAACGCACGAACAAACGTGTCGTTCACCCAGCTGACTATGCCGTGGTCGGAGCGAAAATTGCACTGTAGCTCCAGTGTCTGCGGGATTACCCCATTAAACCCGTGTTCACGCGCCTTGAGGAACAGGCCCACATTGGCATCTCTGAAGCCATAAATCGATTGCATACCATCGCCAACGATAAACAGGGTTCGCGGAAAATCCGGGTTTTGGGCATTGTGCTCCCCCCAACCCCGCGTCAGCTTATCGATCAGGTTGTACTGATTGATCGCCGTGTCCTGAAACTCGTCAACCAGAATGTGTTCGTAACGATAGTCCAGCCGCAGCGCGAGGTCTGTCGGCGAGTCCTCATCACCCAGCGCATCCAGAGCCGACATCGCCACCTGTGTGTGATCAACACGTCCCTCTTCCTTAAACACCAGCAACAAGCACGCAGCCAGGGCCGGCAAGACATGGGACAGCTTCAGTACCAATTGCCAGCTGCCGGTATTGTCGTCGATATCGGGTAGCTGTCGAACAGCGCTCAGCTGCTCGAGCAGCGACGCATCACCACTGGACATTGTGCTGATCAGGCTCATGTGCCTGTCTTTGCTTTCTTGCGCCAAGCCTTTCCCGGCCGGAAAACCCTCTCTCACCGTCACTTGTTTGCGCCAGGTATTGCCACCAGTCAACAGCAGTGTAATCAGTTCGCGCCACTGGGGTAGCGCTTGCGTAGTCGGTGTGGGTAACGTTACTGAGTCGTTACCGTGTAGGTTCTTCTGCGCGTATCGAAAGGAAAAATCTAGCTCAGTGAGGTATGGCGAGAGACTAGCATGAAGAGACTGCAGCTGATCCTCGATCACACCACTAACGTTGGCCAACAGCTGAGCCTCTGACTCTTCTGGAGAATGATGCACACCAATGTAATCGCGCCACTGGTCTCTACGGGCCAGCATACTGGCAAGCAACGTGCGCAGTCGGTCCCAGTTGTTATCAAAACTCAGTAGTAGCCCTGCCAGGTCAGCCGCAACTTTATGATTGGAACCGACCAGCGAGAACAGCTCGTCCACCGCTCTGCCATACAACTCACTGGCATCATCGACAGTGCGTACGGCACCACCGAAACCACTGAGTACCGGCATCTGCCGGGTCAGGCCAGCGCAGAACCCATCGATAGTACGAATGTTGAGCGAGGACGCATCGCGTAACAACTGCCAACCCCGGTCTTGAGCGTGTGCAAGGGTCGCCATGGCAAGCTGTCGCGTGGTGTGTTCGTGATCCCCAAGAACGGGGGTATCGTTGCTGGCATTGTGTAATGCCTGTAACACGCGATCTCGCATCTCGGCCGCAGCCTTACGGGTAAAGGTAATCGCCAGTACCTGCTCCGGTCGCTCAACCCTCGACAGCAATCCAAGAAATCGCTGGATCAGTAGTTCAGTCTTACCCGAACCAGCTGGCGCCGTCACACAATAACTGTGTGTCCAGTCCAGTGCGCGCTGGCGCTGTGCGCTGTCGGCAATCATGAGCGCAGCAAGCCCGGCGAATCCGCAGGGCTGTCCTGATCGGAAATAGCAGTATCTTCGGTTAATCCAATGCGGCATACCGACTGTAAGCCACAATAGTCACATGCCTTCAGTAGTGGATCCACGGCAGAGTCACCGTTAACGAATGCGGTGACCAGACCGTGCAAAACCGTGTGCCAGTGCGCGAGTAACGCATCCCAGCTATCAAACGAGGCGTAGCGTGCAGTAGCTTTGGGGAACTCATGCAACACGCCGGGAATACCCTCTACGTTGCCAAGGCCGCGCCAGCTACAGTTACCGGCTTTTACTTCTGCAAAAGCAATCGCCGTAGACCGGCCCGATGCTACCAGATACAGGGGTAGTTGTGGTTTGGCGGGACGCTCGCCCAGCCACTGCCCCAGACTGTTGTTCGAAGACTTATAATCGATAACCAGCTCGCCGCCATCGTCCAGCGTATCCCGCCGATCCAGACGCATTGTCAGCGGCAAACCCTGCAAGCTTGTTTGCAGTACTTCCTCGCGAGCTGCCACGGTAAAAGGTGGGCGCACACGCTCGAGATCAAGCCACTCGCACAACAGTATCTGTAAGCGCTGCTTTTCCAACTCCAGACACGCCATACCTACGCGTTGGCGAATGCTACTGCGTAACCCGTCGAGTGCCGCCTTGGCAGCGAGCTGCGCCTCGCGCTGATCATCTATCGTTGCCAGTGATGCACTGGTTTCCAATCGCCCCCACAGCGCCTGCAGCGCAGCATGCATAAGACTGCCTCGCTCTGCCGCTGATAGCGCATTGCGATACTCACCCAGCGGTTCAAGGTAAAGTCGCCTGCGGGCAAAGGCTCGAAATCCACAATTAGACTGGTCCTCCAATATCCCACTACCGCCACGCATGCTCTCAAGGCGCTGCGCTGACAACGCAGGTGCCTGCTCGTCCACCAATTCCTCAACGCTGTGCGCGTCACGCTGGCCAAACCACGGCTCGAAGCTGGAGCGTCCAGCGTTAGGTTCGACAACGGGAAGATCAGCAATCAGGGGGCTGGGATGATCAACCGCGGCGTCTACCAGTAGTCGATAACTGCACACGACTTCGGCCGCCGAGCGACGAAAGCGCATCACCAGCGCATGGCGATACTGCCATTCACTTTCTACGCAAGCGTGGGGAAAGCCAGCATCATGTTGAATGTTAAAAGGTACAAAAGGGTTTGGGCGCGGCGGCGGCGGCCATCTGCTGGCCTGCAGGCCAGTTATCCAGAGTCGATCGAAATGTACGCCAGCGGCTTCCAGCGTACCCAATACCTGTACGTTGGAGTCGGCTGTTTGTGGCTGTGATATCCGTGCCCGCGTACTGCGCTCGAGTGCGGCGAGCGCGGGCGCCAGTTCAAGCTTGTTCAGCACAGCGTCCATCGCGGCAAAGTCTTCCAGACTTGCATACCAGCGCTCCACTTGCTGGTATTCCAGCGAATCCAGGTCGGCAGCACCCGGCCATCCCCAGGTTTCCAGAACGCCAACCCAGGAATCAACCCAGGCAGAGGGAAGCTGTTTCTTGCGTTCCAATCGTAGGGCCATGAGCTCGTAC
>CALINF010000311.1 GCA_938045215.1 uncultured Halieaceae bacterium
GTATATGCGTATAACTCTATGTATTATAAAGAATAAGCGCTTCTCCGGGGTGGTGCGACAATCAGGGGTGTCGCTACCTCCATACGGACGTGGCGAGTTTTTAACACACAGGGACCATTGTGGACCAAAGTACAGTACTCATCATTTCCGAGCAGAAGACGGATCATCTGGTTCTGTCTGATTGCCTGGAACGCGCCCTGCCACCCCGATTTGCACTGGCTCGCTCAGGCTCAATGGAGCGGCCGCTGGAAGCCCTGCTGGACCCCACCATTGATGCCGTCATCATGGCGCATGGGCCAGAAACTGAATATTTGCTGCGACTAGCCCGCAAGCACGATGCCGCCGCTCCCATTATCCTGCTGATCGACGAGGCGAGCGAGCTGATCACTGATCAGATACGCGAACTGGGTGCGCAGGACTACCTTGTGCGCGGCCAGCTTCAGGACGGTCTGGTGCACCGAATACTGGATTACAGCATTCAGTTAAAAAGCGCCCAACAACAGATTCGCCAGCTATCCAATCGTGACTCGCTCACTGGCGCTCTGAACCGCATTGGCTTCAGGGCACATCTTGAGCGCGCAATGGACCGCTCGCAGCGCTATAGCTTCAATACCGCGCTGCTCTACATCAACATCGACCAGTTCGCCAACATCAATGATCACTATGGAGAGGCCGACGGAGATTTGATGATCCAAACTCTCTGCCGCCGACTGATGAACAAGATGCGCAGCACCGACAGTATTGCGCGCCTGGGAGGCGACGAGTTTGCCATGGTGCTGGAGGATGTCGCATCGATAAGCAGCATCGAACACATAGCAGAGAAAATTCTTAGCACAATCTCGGCACCCATGGTGCTTAGCCAACAGCAAGTTGCAGTGGAAGCCAGCATCGGCGCAGCGATTTACCCCGATGACGCACTCGAGTTTTCCGATATGGTTGAGCAGGCACGCAGTGCGATGCAGCAGGCCAAGACCATTCAGGGCGGAAAATACCTGCGCTACTCCGATCATCTGCACTTTGACGTGGCAGGCAACAGCTCGCTGTCAGCCGAACTGCGCAGCGCCGTGCGCAAAAATCAGTTTGAGCTGCACTACCAACCCAGGGTGAGCCTGAAAGACGGGCAATTGATGGGAATGGAGGCGCTGCTGCGCTGGAATCACCCCGAGCGCGGTTTGTTGTGCCCTGGTGAGTTCCTGCAGCAGTGTGAAGACATGGGCCTGATGAAAACCATTGGCTATCAGGTTATACAGCACGCCTGTTCAGCGCAGGTATGGCTGGAGGAGCAGGGCCTGCGAGATGTGGATGTGGCGGTTAACATCTCCTTCTCACAGATTCAGGACGATCGATTTATCGAGGTGGTGAAGGACATCCTGAGCCGCTCGGGTGCAAACCCCTTCCGAATGGAGTTCGAGCTTACCGAGACAACCATCCTCAAGGACCCGGGATCTATCAAGGCTCGAATGGATGAGCTGAGATTGCTGGGAATCTCCTTCTCACTGGATGACTTTGGCACGGGCTTTTCGCAGCTTTCGCATCTGACGGAATTGCCGATTTCAGCCCTGAAGATCGACGCCACCTTTGTGCGCGAGTTACCCCACAACGAACAGCAAGTAGCCGTGTGCAGCATGATTATCGAGATGGCCAAGCGCCTGGAGATGCTGGTAGTGGCGGAAGGTGCTGAAACCTTCGAACAAATCGAGTTTCTGCGTGACAAGGAGTGTGAGCAAGTGCAGGGCTTTTACTACAGCCCCGCGATACCGTTGCAGCAGCTCCCCCGCTTCGTTCAGGAACAGCGTTTCAAGCGTCGCGAGCGTATCTTTTCCTGAGTTATCCCCGATATTCGCTAGTCCGGCTGCTGGTGGAATGTTAGCCTACCCGCATTGAGCCAAGGTTCCTGATTTGCCCTATGGAAACAACGCAAAACCCCAGCGCACGCGCAAAAATTCTCGTTGCTGATGATGACATGAATGTGCGGCTGCTTACCCGGCAATGCCTGGAAGCAGAGAACATGACAGTGGTAGAGGCCGCCAACGGGCCTGAGGCTATCGATCAGTTCGTACGCGAGAGGCCAGACCTCGTATTTCTCGACGTAGAGATGCCTGGTATGACGGGGCTGGAAGTGTGCCATCGAATTCGCCAGATGCCTCAGGGTGAATCGATCCCCATTATGATTGTGACTGGCTCGGACGACCGCCAATCTATCGACCTTGGATTTGAGGCCGGCGCCACCCAATACAAAACCAAGCCGGTAAACTGGTCGCTGCTGGGGCGCGATGTACAGTACATGTTGAGGGCCAGTAACGCTTTCAATGCGCTCAAACGTCAGGAAGACCGGCTAAGGTATCTCGCTTACTACGACCCCCTGACAAGCCTGCCAAACCGCCGCAGCTTTAACGAACAGCTCAACCGCATTCTCAAGCGCAGCCACCGGCGCAAATCCAATGCAGCGCTTATGTTCATCGATCTTGACCATTTCAAGCGTATCAATGATTCCATCGGGCACGGTCGCGGCGACCGATTGCTGGTAGAAATTGCCAAACGTCTAACGCTGGAACTGCGTGAAGACGACGCCATCAACTACTTTTCCGAAAACTCTGCCGACGAAATGGATGACGCGGACTCAGGCACAGAAATCGCACGTCTGGGTGGGGATGAGTTCACCGTGGTGTTGTCAGATGTTCCAGACATACTTCAGGTAGAGCGTATTGCAAGGCGGATTCTGGAAGCGCTGTCGGAACCCATCCCGCTACAAACACACAACCCCGTGGTAACGCCAAGCATTGGCATTGCCCTGTATCCACAAGACGGCGAAGATCCCGACACGCTGGTCAGAAATGCCGACACCGCGATGTACGCAGCCAAAGCCGAAGGTCGCTCCTGTTTTCGCTTCTACAACGAACGCATGAACTCCATGGCTGTAGAGCAGCTGAAAATGGAAGAGGAGTTACGGACTGCCTTGCGCGAGGATCAACTTGAGCTGCGATACCAACCTCAGGTAGACACACGCACCGGCGAAGTAGTCAGCATGGAGGCCCTGGTGCGCTGGAAGCATCCCGAGCGCGGCATGGTATCGCCAGCGGTATTTATTCCCGTAGCCGAAAGCACGGGACAGATTATAGAGCTGGGTAACTGGGTAATGGCGGAAGTTGCTCGCAACTGCTTGTACTGGGACAACATGGGCCTGCCTCCTTTTCGAGTGTGCGTGAATATCTCGCCGCTGCAGTTCAATCAGGGCAATCTGGTGCAGTCGGTGGCAGACTTTCTTGGGCACTCGGGGCTTGACCCTTCTCGGCTTGAGCTGGAACTGACAGAAAGCGCCATCATGACCGACGCCGAAACCAATATTTCCAAGCTGCAGGAGCTCAAAGCGCTCGGCGTAGAGCTGGCCGTGGATGACTTTGGTACGGGGTACTCTTCACTAAGCTACCTGAAGCGCTTTCCTATCAATACGCTAAAAATAGATCAAAGCTTTGTTGCAGATCTGGACAGTCCCGATGGTGCTGCCATTATTGACGCCGTACTGGCGCTGGCAAAAACGCTCAACTTGCGCTCTATCGCAGAAGGTATCGAGACAGAAGATCAGTTGACCTATCTTGTCGATAAGGAATGCGATCTTTTACAGGGTTATTATTTCGCCAGGCCTCTCTATCCGGAAGATGTTCCCGACAGTTTGCGTCAGAACTACATAACATCTATCAAAGAAGCCCTCAGAGCATAGATTGCCACACGGCGCTCCCAGCTTGAAACGCTCGAATCCGATATTGACGGCAGTGGTAGTAGTGTTCGCCATGCTGCAAAGTGCTCCACTTTCTGCCCAGGAACCTGCGTTGCTGCACGTGATGCTGCAGGGGCAGTCTGCCGAGGAACTGGCGGAACTGGTCGCCGAGGTGGGTGGCAAGCTCACGCATTCATTGCCAATCATCAATGCGGTAGGCGCAGAGCTCACGGCCGAGCAGTTTGAGCAAACCAAAGCATCGCCAAAAGTTCAGCGCTTTATTGACGATCTGTCGCTTACACATCCTGAACCCGAGGAAGAAGATACAAGCTGCGGTATTGGCAGCGGGTTGGAGCTGGAACGGGCTGGCGGCCAGCTGAAGTGGCAGCTCTTCAACAAGAAGTCTCATACCCTGAAACTCAGTCAGCTGACGTTGGAATGGCCAGCCTCCCTTCCCGCACCCAGTACAATCAAGCTCGGCAACCAACTGATTCCAATGAACTCAGATACTGACGTTACCACTGGGCGGCTAGAAGTTAGCCTAAGTGGCAAAGACAGGCCTACACTCTCAGGATCACAGTGGCTGACCATTGGATTCCCAAATGCTGCCTCGTCTGATCTGGAATCCATCGCTCAGCGCGACTTTGGTATCGAGGCGGAGTTTGGGAACGAGTGCGGCACGTCACTCATAGCTGGCTACACCAACAATCATAACGATACCTACTTTCCCACCGTAGTTGGGGCTGCCTCGCTGCATTCCCACGGCATCACTGGTAAAGGCATTGCCGTGGCCGTTCTCGATAGCGGGCTGTGGGAAGACCCAGCGTTGTTAAACGACACCACGGGCAAATCCCGCGTGGTGGGCCGTTACGATGCTATCGCTGGCAAGGAACTGGCAGAGGTTTTCGACGAAAGCGGACACGGCACTCACATGACCAGCGTAATCGCCCACAGCGGACAAGTGCGAGTGGATGGTAAGTTTACTGGTAGCTACAAGGGCGTGGCACCAGACGTAAACCTGATAGCAGTAAAGGCATTCAATGAAGAGGGCCAGGGCGAGTTTCTGGATATCGTACGCGGCGTGCAATGGGTAGTAGACAATCAGGAGCGTTTTGACATCAAGGTACTGAACCTCTCGTTTGCAGCACGACCGCGGTGGGAGTATTGGCTTGACCCAATCAATCAGGCCATCATGCGCGCGTGGGCAGCCGGTATAACGGTAGTAGCCGCGGCCGGAAACGAGGGCCCCGAACCCATGACCATCGGCTCTCCAGGCAATCTGCCTTACATCATCACTGTTGGGGCTGTTACCGATTCCTGGACTGTGGACACGCGAGATGACGACTATATCCCGGACTTCTCTTCGCAAGGCCCCACGCCAGATGCTCACATCAAGCCCGACGTGGTGGCGCCCGGCGGGCACATGACAGGCATCACCCGACCCGGCTCTACGCTGTTGCAGGAGTTTCCCGAGTATCAGCTGAGTACCGGCGAGTTTGTCATGACGGGCACGTCACAGGCCGCAGCACTGGTTTCAGGGATTGTCGCCCTGCTGCTACAACTCGAGCCTGATCTCACGCCCGATGATGTGAAATGCAAACTGATATCCAGTGCTGAGCTGGCCATTAACGCAGACGGTAAACTGGCTTACAGCCCGTTCCAGCAAGGTAGCGGCTATGTGAGTGCCACGCGCGCCATTACGCTTGGGCAACGCGGTTGCGGCAACTCTGACATGTCGATCGATGAGGAGATTGGGGGGCTTGAGCACTTTCAAGGGCCCGCCATGATCAACGATAAAGGGCAGGTAAGCCTGCCCGGCCTGGACACCATGCTCTCACCCGAAGAAGCCGCCAAGGGACATAGCGAGAGCCGCCGCTGGGGCGTAAAAGAGCATATTGAAAGACTGGATGGCCCTGAACAATCCAGCACCCAAACACCCTCCTCCCCCTTTGATTGGGAAACCATCTACCTCCAGGAAAAGGCTGCTATCGAAAATCTGGCCAAGCAACCGCAAGAGTAGGCAAGACCGCTAAAGAACAATTCTCCTGCTCCAATACCGGCCCACAACCCAGTGGCCCACATCGCCAGAATGTGGATAATTTTCCATATAATTCAATATGTTATGACATGCGCACCTGAATCTAAGGGCGCTCCTCCTACTATACCTA
>CALINF010000312.1 GCA_938045215.1 uncultured Halieaceae bacterium
GAGCCGCCGGGCTGAATGACGGCGGCAATACCCGATTCGCCCGCGCTGTCGATACCGTCGCGAAACGGGAAGAACGCGTCAGAGGCCATAACAGAGCCCTGAACCTGAAGGCCCGCGTGCTCGGCTTTGATCGCAGCGATACGCGCAGAGTTGATGCGGCTCATCTGTCCGGCGCCCACACCCACAGTCTGGCCATTGCTGGCGTAGACAATAGCGTTGGACTTAACGAACTTGGCGACTTTCCAGGCGAACAAGAGATCTTGCCACTGCTGCTCGGAAGGTTGCAGCTTGCTGACCACTTTGAGGTCTTCTTGTGTGACCATGCCAAGATCGCGATCCTGTACCAATAAGCCGCCGTTAACGCGTTTGTAGTCCAGTGCAGAGCTGGCCTCACCAGATTCACGCCACTGCCCGCACGCCAACAGGCGCACGTTCTTTTTCTCCGCGACTGCCGCAACGGCCTCATCGCTTACTGAGGGTGCAATGATGACTTCTACAAACTGGCGTTCAACGATGGCGGCGGCAGTGGCCGCATCGAGCTCGCGGTTAAAGGCGATGATGCCGCCAAATGCAGATTCCGGGTCGGTGGCAAAGGCCAGGTCATAAGCTTTGCCGATACTGTCAGCGACTGCCACACCGCAGGGGTTGGCGTGTTTGACGATCACACAGGCCGGTTGCTGAAAGTTCTTAACGCACTCGAGCGCTGCATCGGTATCGGCCACGTTGTTGTAAGACAACTCCTTGCCCTGCAACTGCTTGGCAGTAGAGATACCAACTTCGGCCGGGTTGCTCTCCACGTAAAAAGCCGCCTGCTGGTGCGGGTTTTCACCGTAGCGCATGTCCTGCACTTTGTGGAATTGGGTATTGAAGGTACGCGGGAATTCAGACGAGCCGCCAGGTACCAAGCGACCAAAGTGGTTGGCAATGGCTCCGTCATAGGCAGCCGTGTGCTCGTAGGCCTTGATCGCCAGATTGAAGCGGGTGTCGATACCGGTGGCACCGCCGTTCCCGGCCATCTCCGCGAGGATGTCGTTGTAGTCAGTGGCATTCACCACGATATTCACATACTGATGGTTCTTGGCGGCGGCCCGGACCATCGTGGGGCCGCCGATATCGATATTTTCGATGGCGTCAGCCAGCGAGCAATCGGGGCGCGCAACCGTGGCTTCAAACGGATACAGATTGACCACGACCATGTCGATGGCATCGATGCCGTGTTCGGCCATCACGGCATCGTCCTGGCCGCGCCGCGCGAGAATGCCGCCATGCACTTTGGGGTGTAGTGTCTTGACCCGCCCATCCATCATCTCGGGAAAGCCGGTGTACTGCGACACCTCTGTCACATCCAGTCCGCTATCTTTGAGTAGTTTGTAGGTGCCGCCCGTGGAGAGCAGTTCTACGCCGTGCTCCCTCAGTCCGGTGGCAAAATCCACAATGCCAGACTTATCCGATACGCTAATGAGTGCGCGGCGGACAACTACCAGTGATTCATCGCTCATGGTCTGGCCCTAATCCTGTTTTTGTTCGGGTGCAATAAGCCCGTATTGCTTGAGTTTTTTGCGCAATGTGCCGCGATTCAACCCCAGCATGATCGAGGCCTTGGTTTGATTATTGCGGGTGTAGTGCATGATCTCCTTGAGCATGGGCGCTTCTACTTCTGCCAGCAGCAGCGAGTAGAAATCGGTGGTCATTTGGCCATCGAGTTGTTGCAGATACCCGCGCACAGAGTTTGTTACGGCATCGCGCAGGTAGCCATCGGGTGCGGAGTCGGTGGTGAAGTCGCCACCTACTGCGTACTCGTCGTTACTGGCCTGGGAGTGGTTTGGGAGGGTTTCAGCCCTGTTGGTCATGCTGCTAGTTCCTTGTTACTTAATGTGTGGAAGATGGTGGTTATGAGTCGCAGTTGCTCAGCTGGTGTGCTCAGGCTGTTGAACTGGCGACGAAAATCGCTGTTGTGGGTTTGGTGCTGCAGATACCAGCCCATATGTTTGCGGGCGATCCGAACGCCCATGAAGTCACCATAAAACGCGTGAAGGTCACGGATATGCTGCTCCAGCAGGGCAAACTGTGTCGCAAGTGCAGGTGCTTCGGGTTTGATCCCGGTATCCAGATACTGGGCGATCTGCCCGCACAGCCAGGGCTGCCCCTGGGCTGCGCGACCGATCATCACGCCTGCCGCACCCGTGTGGTCCAGCACGGCAGCTGCTTTTTCAGCGCTGTCGATATCGCCATTGGCAAACACGGGGATATCTATAGCATCCACAATCGCGCGCAGTGTGTCGTATTCCACCTCACCCTTAAACGCGCAGGCGCGGGTACGGCCGTGCACGGCCAGGGCCGCAATGCCACAGCGCTCGGCCAATTGCGCGATCGCAACGCCATTGCGCGCCTCGGGCGAGCTGCCGGTGCGTATTTTTAGCGTAACCGGCACTGTTACAGCCGTGACTACGGCGGTGAGAATGTCTGCCACCAGCGCTTCATCGGCCAGCAGCGCGGAACCGGCTGCTTTGCGGCAGACCTTTTTAGCGGGGCAGCCCATGTTGATGTCGATAATCTGCGCGCCCTGATCCACGTTGTAGCGCGCAGCTTCAGCCATGCGCGCCGGATCGCTGCCAGCGATCTGCACAGAGCGTGGTGTGGCCTCGTTATCGTGCCGACTGCGTAGCTGGGTCTTGCGTGACGTGCGCAGGCTTGGATCCGACGTGATCATTTCAGATACCACAAGGCCAGCACCCAGTTTCGCGCACAAGGTGCGAAATGGCAGGTCGGTCACGCCGGCCATAGGGGCCAGTGCAACGCGATTGGGCAGTGAATACGGGCCAACCTGAATCATGGAATCAGAGCTTTAAGAATCGTTCGGGAAAAGAGGCGGTATGATACTTGAGGGTCTGGCATAGCAAAAGAGAAATTGCACAAAAAACCGTCAATTTATAGGTGCAACCGCGCTCGGGCCGATGCGCCGTGCTCCGGCGAACGGCATTTTCATACTACGCCACAGAACGCTATCTGGGTGCAAGCTTACCCATCAGGCAGACCCAGCCATCGGTCTCACCGACAACTTCGAGCGGAAGGTGTTTGGCATAGTGTGCAATCAAAGTTTCTGCCTGCGTGGCCAATAGCCCCGATACCATCAGGATGCCCCCCGGCTTCAACAAGTCGAGCAATGTGTGGGAGAGTTCAAGTAATGGCCCTGCGAGAATATTCGCTACCACCAGATCTGCCCTGGCTTGCCAGGCGGGAGCATCATAGGCGCCGGGACGGGCTACGCTGAGGTTGGTGACCGCGTTTCGTTCTGCGTTGTCTTCACTGGCGACCAGGGCTTGCGGGTCATTGTCGACCCCCAATACGTCGCGAGCGCCCAGCTTGAGCGCTGCAACAGCCAGAATACCCGAGCCGCATCCGTAATCGACGACACAGGTACGATCAAGTGGCAGCGCGGCCATGGCTTTCAGGCAAAGAGCGGTGGTGGGGTGGGTGCCGGTACCGAAGGCCAGCCCGGGATCCAGCAGCAGGTTGATTGCGTCGGGGTCTGGCGGGTCGATCCAGCTGGGGCAAACCCAGAAGCGTTCTCCGAACTGCATGGGCTGGTAGTGGCTCATCCATTCGCGCTCCCAGTCCTTGTCTTCCAGAATTTCGATACGCTGCGCGCAGTTCTCAAGTTGACCTGCCGAAAACTGGCTGAGCACGGTGTTCATGTCGGTATCGGCCGGGTATAGCCCCGTGACCCGAATGTGCTGCCACAACGGTGTTTCACCCACGCCGGGCTCGAGCACAGGGTCGTCTGCATTGTCTTCCATGGTAACGGCCACCGCGCCAGAGGCCAGCATCACATCTTCCAATGCTTCTACGGTGTCCGGCCGGGCATCCAGTCGCAGTTGCAGCCAGGTCATAACGTGGCCGCCTGACTACCTTTCTTCAAGCTTGCTTTCGAGGTAGTGAATGCTTACTCCACCAGCCTTGAAGGCTTCATCTCTCACCAGGTCTCTGTGCAACGGTGTGTTGGTACGAATGCCCTCAACAACCAATTCGTCCAGCGCCTGACGCATCCGCGCCAGAGCAATCGGGCGAGTCTCCCCAAAGCTGATGATTTTGGCAATCAGTGAATCGTAGAAGGGGGGTACGGTGTAACCATCATAGAGATGTGAGTCTACGCGCACACCCAGCCCTCCGGGGGCGTGGAACGTGGTGACTTTGCCGGGTGAGGGCATGAAGGTTTTAGGGTCCTCGGCATTGATTCGGCATTCAAAAGCATGACCGCGGAACTTCACTTCTTCCTGGGTAAACGACAGGGGCTCACCGGCTGCAATGTTCAACTGCTCTTTCACGATATCAATGCCCGTAATCATCTCGGACACCGGATGCTCTACCTGAACGCGGGTGTTCATTTCAATAAAGTAAAAGCCGCCGTCTTCATACAGGAACTCAAATGTGCCGGCGCCGCGATAGCCAATTTCTATGCAGGCGGCCACACATGCCTCCGCCACTTGCATGCGCAGGTGATCATCAATGTCTGGCGCTGGTGCCTCTTCCAGTACTTTCTGGTGGCGGCGCTGTAATGAGCAATCACGATCACCCAGATGCACCGCATGGCCCTGGCCGTCGGCGATAACCTGAATCTCAACGTGTCTGGGCTTTTGCAGGAACTTCTCAAGGTAGACCACATCGGAGCCGAATGCAGCGGCGGCCTCAGACTGGGTAACCTGTACTGAGTTGATTAGCGCCGCTTCATTGTGCACCACTCGCATTCCGCGACCGCCGCCGCCAGCAGCAGCTTTTACGATCACTGGAAAGCCGATGCGCCGCGCTATATCGGCCGTTCGCTCGTTGTCTTCGTCCAGCGGGCCATCGGAACCGGGCACCGTGGGAACGCCTGCTTTCTTCATAGCTTGTATCGCCGAGACCTTGTCACCCATCAAGCGGATGGTGTCGGCTGTGGGCCCGATGAAGGTAAAGCCACTTTTCTCGACCTGATCGGCAAAATCAGCATTTTCTGCCAAAAACCCGTAACCCGGGTGAATCGCCGATGCATTGGTGACCTCAGCAGCGCTGATAATTGCCGGCACATTCAGATAGCTCTCGGTGGAAGAGGGCGGACCAATACAAACGGACTCATCTGCCAGTCGCACATGCTTCAATTCGCTATCTGCCGTGGAATGCACCGCGACGGTTTGGATATCGAGCTCTTTGCAGGCCCTGAGTATGCGCAGCGCAATCTCGCCGCGGTTGGCAATCAGCACTTTTTCAAGCTTCGCCATGATTTATTCCTCTGCGTGGGCGGCTAGGCCCGGGGCTAGACGATGGTGACCAGGGGCTGGTCGAATTCAACCGGTTCGCCATTCTCAACGAGAATGGATTCCACGACGCCAGCTTTATCGGCCTCGATCTGGTTCATCATCTTCATGGCTTCGACTATGCACAGAACGTCACCAACGTTGACGCTCTGGCCCACTTCAACAAACGATGCACTGGTAGGCGAGGGCGAGCGATAAAACGTACCAACCATGGGTGACAGAACCGCGTGGCCACTGGTGGTGGCAGGCGCAGCGGCAGGTGTCTCTGCTACTGGCGCGGGTGCGGCGGCAGCGGCTGGTGCAGGAGCGGGCATTTGCATCGGCTGCTGCATATAGCCCTGCGGTAGAGCCATCATAGGCTGGGCACTGTTTCGGCTGATACGAACCGACTCCTCGCCTTCCTTGATTTCTATCTCGTCTATATTGGACTCTTCCAACAGCTCTATCAGCTTTTTGACTTTTCGAATGTCCATAATGCGTTCTCTTGTGTGGTTGTTATTTGTTTGTTGCCACTTAGCCGGTCTCGACGGCGTGTATCGCCGCCTGCAGTCCCAGTTCGTAACCTTGTGCCCCCAGTCCACAGATCACGCCCACAGCGAGATCTGACAAGTAGGAATGGTGGCGGAATTCTTCCCGGGCATGCACGTTCGACAGGTGGATTTCGATAAACGGAATGGTGACTGCCGCGAAGGCGTCGCGCAGCGCAATGCTGGTGTGAGTCAATGCTGCCGGGTTGATCAGAATGAAATTAACACCCTCATGGCGGGCGTCCTGCACACGCTCGATGAGTTCGTATTCGGCATTGCTCTGCATATAGAGCAGGTGGTGGCCGCGCTCGCGAGCCTGCTGCTCCAGTTTCAGGTTGATGTCACCGAGGGTCTGATGGCCGTAAATCTCGGGTTCGCGCTCACCCAGAAGATTCAGGTTGGGACCATGCATTACCAGGATTGTCGCCATGGCGAGACTGCTCCGGTTCTATCGCGCTAAAAACTGGAGTGTGGATCACAAACTGCGGTTTGTCCATGTTGTATGGTATTTTTTGGGATTTTGGCTGCAAATGACCGCTAAATTAGCGAAGTTTGTTAGATTTGCCCTGCTGGCCGTATTCCGCGCTGCTGCTGTATGATGGGTTAACGCTTATTGTGTTCGTCTGCGAAAAGGCTGGGAAAGCGCTAGTAATTGCCGGCAACGGTTGGCTTTTCCCCGGTAACCACCTCTAACGCCTCCAGCACCGTCGATCGGGTCAAAATCTGTGGCAGTATCATCGGCTCAGCGCCTTTCACGGGTGGATACACCAGGTAAAGAGGAATCCCTGAGCGCCCGTGGCCTTCAATGAAGTCGGCAATGTCCGGGTCGTAATTGGTCCAGTCTGCAATCATGTAGATTACCCCGGAGTCTTCAAATGCCGCTTTCATGTCGTCGGTGAAGAGTACGGCCTGTTCATTGGCGATGCAGGTAATGCACCAGTCTGCAGTTACGTCGACAAACACGGGCACGCCTTTGTC
>CALINF010000313.1 GCA_938045215.1 uncultured Halieaceae bacterium
TTCGCACGCTGCCCAACTGGCAGATTTTTTCCCAACCGTCGCGATGGGGTGCATAGCCGTAACCATCAGCCCCAATAACGCTGTTGCTATGAACAGCACAGTCGCGACCCAGCACAACGCGGTGATTCACGACAACACCCGGATAAAGCCGTGTGCCTGACCCAAGTACCGCATTTGCGCCAACGCTGCAGTGTGAACCCACAATGACGCCGTCACCCAGTCTGACGCCCGCCTCAATGTGCGCAAACGGGCCAATCGATACGCCCTTCCCCATCTCCACAGTGGGATCAACGATAGCCATCGCATGTATCCCGGGCAGGGGACGCGGTTCCTGCGTATACAGCTGGGTCGCCTGTGCATAACTGCGATAGGGGTCCTCTGACAAGAGAACATCCACGCGACTGTGCTGCCGCTGGTCGGGGTGCACGATTACGGCCCCTGCGGCGGTCGCCTTGAGTTGATCAATATACTTTCGATTCGACAGGAAGCTCAGCTGGTCAGCGCCAGCCGAGGCCAGCGGCGCAATACTAGCAAGCGCCCGCTGGGGATTGCCCGAGAACTCCAGACCCAGTTTCTCAGCCAGTTCTCCCAGGGTAAACACAGGTCGTGCTTACTCGGCAGGCATCTGGTTTAGCTTGTCGGTGACTTTTGCGGTGATACTGTAGCCTGCATCGGCATGAATCACAGACGCTCTTTGCAACAGCAGACCAATGCCTTCGGTGGCGATCAGGTCACGCAGCACATCCTGTACTTTGGGAGACATCTCCTGTAACAGCGTCTGCCCGGCCAGTTGCTCGGCCTGCTGCAGCTTACCCGTTACATGCTCGAGATCTGCCTGCTTGCTTGCCAATTTCTGGCGCGCGGCAACCTGCTGCTCCTGACTCATAGCCGCTGCGTCTTTCTGGAATTCTTTTACCAGTTCATCGAACTCACCCTTGAGGCGGTCGAACTCGGCTTTGTCAGACTTATAGTCTTCACCGTTACGGACCTCGCCAAGGCGTTTCTGCGCAACATCGCTCTGCATGATGGCTTCCTGCAAATTAACCACGGCTATTTTGCCCTGGG
Source organism: uncultured Halieaceae bacterium (assembly GCA_938045215.1). Lineage (GTDB taxonomy): Bacteria > Pseudomonadota > Gammaproteobacteria > Pseudomonadales > Halieaceae > CALINF01. The sequence goes on from CALINF010000313.1 coordinate 1,066, forward strand.
CCCACGCCAGCGAAGGCAGCGATAACGCAACTGCAACCACACACACTTTCAGTAAATTGAACACAATACTCTCCACATCACAGTACAATTAAAAAATCAGAAACCCCGGCCCAACGTGAACTGGAATGCCTCTTCTCGATCAGCAGGATCAGTATTCATCGGTTTGGCGAGGCTGAACGATATTGGACCAAACCCGCTGTAATACGTTAAGCCAACACCGAATGAATAACGAATTTCATCAAAATCCACGTCGGAGCAGTTAACCTGGGCGGCTTGGCAGTTGGTGCTGAACACATTACCCGCATCTATAAAAATTGCCGTGCGCAGCTTGGATTGATCTTTGATAAAAGGCAGTGGAAACAGAATCTCTGCACCGCCTTCCACAAGAACATCACCGCCGAAAGGTTCCAGACGTCGGGATTGAAAATCGTCAACCACAATCTTGCCCGTCACAGGATCAACGACATAGCCAAACGACTGTCCAGTAGGCCCACCAAATTCGGTTGGATTGCCATTTTCGTCAATACCAGTCACGGGCTGTCCGACAACATAGCCTTTGGGCGGCGTACTACGTGGGCCGAGCGTATTGCTCTGGAAACCACGCACCGAGCCGAAACCGCCTGCAAAGAAGTGCTCATAGAACGGCAACTCGGTGGTATCACCGTAGCCATCGCCATACCCCAGTTCCGAGCGCAGGCGTAAGGTCCAGCGCTGGGTCAACGGGAAGTAAATTTCTCCCCGGTAGGTGAGCTTGAAAAATTCCAGGTCAGAGCCCGGTATAGATACTTCCATAGCAACGGACTGGGATGCACCCCGGGTCGCCAGTCGCCCTCGGTTCAACGTTGACTGGGTCCAGCTGCCAGTTGTGGTGAAGTTAAGATACTCGTCGCCATTCTCATCCAGAAAGCCCGGTTCGGGTGGAGGAGTCAGCGCATCGAAAGGTAGATCGCTGATCGGGAACAGCTCTTCTATCGCTGAATACGTACCGTCGGGTAGCTGTGTGCTCTCATAGAAGTCATCCACACCATCGAGGAGACGGGGGCTTGCCTTGATTTCCTGCACCGCAAAGCGGCCAGCAGTGATCTCGGTATTGGAGACACCGAAGCTGAAGCCCAGCCGCTCCGTTTCCTTGATCGGATAGCCAAAGTTCAATGCGGCACCCAATGTATCAGTGGTGTAGCTCGCCACGTTCACCTCAGACAGGTCTGTTGAACGGTAGAACACATTGAATCCGCGACTGACACCGTCTTCCGTAAAGTAGGGGTTGGTATAACTGAAATTGTACAGGTCCTGGTACTTCGAGGCGTTCAAACCCAGGCTTACCCGCTTACCCGTTCCCAGGAAATTGTCCTGCTGCAAATTCAGACCCAGAATCAAGCCGGCGTCCTGTGCATAACCGAAACTGGCGCCAATACTGCCCGAGGACTGTTCCTCAACCTCAAACACCACATCGATCAGGTCATCAGTACCCGCGACCTCCGGTGTATCGACTGTAGCTCTGGCAAAAAATCCAAGCCGTTCAAGTCGAACCCGCGACTGCTCAATGGCAGCGGCCGACGCAGGTGCGCTTTCCATCTGGCGCATTTCACGCCGTAACACATCATCTGCCGTTCGGGTATTGCCCTTGAAGCTGATACGACGAACATAAGTGCGTTTACCGGGGTCGACGAAAAACTTCATCGCAACGGTGTTGTCTTCGTCGTTCACTTCCGGGATACCGGTTACCTTGGCGAAGTTATAACCCTCATTGCCGAGACGGCGAGTAAGATACTCCTCCGTAGAGGTGATCATTTGTTGAGAAAAGGTCTGTCCGGGCGTCACCAGTAGGAAACGATTCAGGTCAGCTTCTGGCAGCACCAGGTCGCCCGACAAGCCCACTTCACTCACCGTAAATTTCTCACCTTCTGTGACATTGGCGGTGACATAAACTTCTTCCTTGTTCGGTGACACCGACACCTGAGTGGAGTCAATGCTGAACTGCAGATAACCTCGATCCATGTAATACGAAGTTAGCGACTCAAGGTCGCCAGTTAGCTTTTCACGAGAGTATTTATCGTCGTTAGTAAAAAATGACAGCCAGCCTGTTGTCTTAAGCTCAAAAAAATCCGTGAGTTCTTCGTCGCTGTATATCTCGTTGCCTACTACATTGATGTGCTTGATCGAGGCGATATTGCCCTCGTCAACATCAATGTTAATTGACACCCTGTTCCGTGGTTCTGGCAACACCTCGGTCTCGATAGCTGCATCGTAGCGGCCCTGTTGAACGTATTGCCGCTGCAGTTCAAGTTGCATGCCCTCTAGCGTAGAGCGCTGAAACACCTGCCCCACAGCAAGACCTGCACCTTTAAGGCCTTCAAGCAGTGACTCTGTCTCGATGGCCTTGTTGCCTTCAAGATTGATCTCACTGATGCTAGGTCGTTCTGCGACGACGATCACCAGCACATTGCCATCGCGACCGATACGGATATCGTCAAAATTACCAGTCGCAAACAGCGAGCGGGCTGTGTTGCGAATACCCATCTCATTGGCAACGTTACCGACTGCAAGCGGCATGGACGCAAACACACTACCCGCCGATATTCGTTGCAGACCTTCCACACGAATGTCAGAGATAACGAATTCCTCTGCGCGCGCCAGAACCGGCAACAGAAGGAGTGCGCAAAGCAGACGCCTTGAGAAATGCTTGATCAATTTGTAACCAGCCAATGAATCACGCCTGTTGTTAGGTTGTGCTTGGTATTGGATGTCTGTCTTCCATGTTCTTGTTGAACTCAATGCTGCGGTCATCCTATTGCTGGCCATAGCCGGCACTCGCCAGCATCACACAACCACTTATCACCAGTCTTTGGCTACTCGTCCCCAAACCTGAGACTAGAGCCGGGAAAAATCGTTATACAGGGCAAACGTCATAATGCCCAAGACCACAAACAGACCCAGTTGATATCCCAGGTTCTGTATTTTCTCAGGTACTGGGCGTCCCGCCAATAGCTCAATCGTGTAATACATCAAATGACCCCCATCCAATACAGGGATAGGCAGCAGATTCAACACACCCAGGCTGATACTCAACAAGGCAAGGAAACTGATGTATGACTCCAGCCCTGACTTGGCTGAGGCGGACGCCACTTTAGCAATGGTGATTGGGCCACTCAAGTTTTTCGGCGATATCAGACCCTGAATCATCTTCTTGATCGAGCTCAGCGTGAATATACTCAGGTCGTAGGTGCGCACCACGCTGGCACCAAGGGCCTCAACAGGTCCACGGGAAAACTCCCTGAGCATCTCAGGTGGCATAGCAGGCAAGGCCACGGCCATCCCGACGCGACCAAAAGATTCGCCCTCCTCGGTGACTGCTTCGGGCGTCATTGCCGCTGCGAGTATTTCCCCGCCGCGCTCATACTCAACCGCAATCACCTGCCCTGGTCGAGCGCGAACATACTCTACCCAGTTCTCCCAAAGAGGAACGGGAAAACCATCAGCAGATACAACTCGATCGCCAGGCTGCAGCCCTGCACGCTCCGCAGCGCCGCCAGGCACAATCTCGCGTACTATCGGCTCGACCGGGGGTGTATACAGTGTAAGACCAAGGCCTTTGAACAGGTCCGGCTCTTCCTCTCCAGACATCCAGGACTCCAGCGTGCCCTGGGACTGGTACACCACATCGGAATCGGGGTATTTGATCGAAAAGAATATCTTGCCAGAATCACCAATCCGATCCAGCAGCCGAAAGGACAGAGCCTGCCACGTAGGCGTTGACACGCCGTCGACTGCCACGATCTCCTGCCCTGGTTCCAGACCTGCCACTTCGGCAACGGAGCCCGACTCAACGGCACCCACTACGGGGGCATAACCGCTTTCGCCCCCGAGATAGAGCATCCAGAACGCAACAATCGCCAGCGCAAAATTAGCCAGTGGCCCGGCAGAAACAACAGCGATACGCTGCAGCACAGGCTTACGATTGAATGCCTGTTCGAGTTCATCGGTACTGACATTGCCCTCGCGCTCGTCGAGCATCTTGACGTAGCCCCCCAAGGGAATGGCTGCGACGACATACTCAGTACCCTGCGAATCGTGCCAACTGTACAAAGGCTTGCCAAAACCTATCGAGAACCGCAGCACTTTCACCCCGCAACGCCTGGCCACCCAGAAATGGCCATACTCGTGAACGGTGACTAGCACCGCCAGAGTCAGGATTGTGATCGCAATGGTGTACAGCAAGTCCATCAACGTCTCCGAAGTTCAACTGGCGCAAGTGACAAGTTGTCTATCGACTCAGTCGCCAGCTCACGGGCAACTGCATCAGCCTCTTCGACAACAGCCAGGTTTCGAGGTTCAACGATACTGGCGCGCCCAAGTGCTGACTCGATGACGCCCGGAATATCGCCGAAACCGATTGTACCGTCCAGGAATGCCGCCACTGCTACTTCATTCGCTGCATTGCAGACGGCCATTGCAGTACCACCAACAGCCACAGCCTCACGTGCCAGACGCAGACAGGGGAAACGACCCTCATCGGGCGCTTCAAATGACAGCTGCCCAATTGCAACAAGATCAAGCGGTGCAACACCGGAATCCAGCCGATCGGGCCAGCCCAGCCCGTAAGCAATGGGCGTTCGCATGTCGGGGTTACCAAGCTGTGCCAGCACCGAGCCGTCGGCGTATTGCACCAGCGAATGAACGATACTCTGCGGGTGTACAACGACGTCAATCTGCTCTTGCGACACATTAAACAACCAGCACGCTTCGATAAGCTCAAGCCCCTTGTTCATCAAACTTGCAGAATCGACCGAGATTTTGCGTCCCATGGACCAGTTGGGATGCGCACACGCCTGCTCTACCGTGGCAGCGGCGATCTCACTGGATGTCCAGGTTCGAAACGGCCCACCCGATGCTGTCAACAGTATGCCAGTCACACCATCGAGTCCGGTTTTAGCGTGTTCATTCACTGGCAGGCATTGGAAAATCGCATTATGCTCGCTATCGATTGGCAGCAATACGGCGCCGCTGTCCCTGACAGCATCCATAAACAGATGCCCGGCCATCACCAGCGCTTCTTTATTGGCCAGCAGAATCTTTTTCCCTGCCCGCGCAGCGGCAAGCGTTGCAGGCAGCCCGGCCGAGCCCACAATAGCTGCCATCACCACATCTACCTGCTCATCGGTCACGATGTGCTCAAGAGCATTTGCGCCGTGCAGAACCTCGGTAGCGCAACCAGAAGGTAACTGGTCGGAAAGTGACTGGGCGGCATTCTCATCGGCCATCACAGCGTAACGCGGCTGAAACTCAAGACACTGTGCCAGTAGCACTGATACAGAGGTGCTGGCGCTCAAAGCAAACACATCAAAGCCATCACGTTGTCGTCGAATGACATCGAGCGTACTCGCACCGATCGACCCGGTAGATCCCAATACGACAACCTGCTGGCGCTGTGACATCGCTCAGTAACCTGCCAGCAGCAGTCCCAGTGCAAACAC
>CALINF010000314.1 GCA_938045215.1 uncultured Halieaceae bacterium
CGATGGGAACGCCCGCCTGAGGCATGAGTGCCAGACCCATCCATCGTTTCACATCGTCGCCAGCATCACTGAGCCGCCCGCCCACATAGGCGCCAATCACCTTGCCCATAGCACGACACGACACATAGACTGCCCCGAGAATGCCCAGGTCCCGCAATGCGGCCAGCTCGAATGAGGCGCCTGCGAGAATGAAGAAAATCACCATCAGTGGCTGCTCAACATTTTCGATCGCGTGAAATGGATGATTGTGGTGCCGCGCAAAATTAGCCACGATTAACCCCATTGTCATGGCAGCAATCAGGTAGGACACCTCCATCCACAGAGCCAGTCCACCACAGAGAAAGACCAGCCCCAACGCCTCCGACAGAATAGGCTGTCCAGGCTTTACCCGTCCGGTTAAAAGAGCCGCTGGGAACCCAATCACCATACCCAGTAACAGTGCGCCGCCAATTTCCCATCCGGCAACCAGCATAAAAGACGATTCTGATCCGGCCCCATTCATAGAGGTGACCACTGCCATACCAAGACTAAACAGTGCCAAGGCCCAAATATCATCAATGGCGACAATCGCAAGCAAGAGGCCCGTGAAGCGATTCTTGATGCGCGCCTCGCTCACCACATCCAGCACCGCTGCCGGTGCGGTAGCAGAGGCAATACAACTGACAATAATGGCCAGCGGCACCGGCACACCCACCAGCACCAGTCCGGCAAATACAAAGAAAACAACAGCAATAGCCGCGGCAGCAGAAATCCACAGTACCTGCCGCATGGAGGAATGTAATGTTTGGCGGGTGAGTTGCCCGCCCAGAAGAAAGCCCACCATTACCAGCGCCACGGTGGCGACATCATCAAACCAGGTGACGAACTCTCTGGGCATCAGATCCAGGCCCTGCTCGCCGATCAACATGCCAAACAGCAATAGCATCGTTACGCGTGGCAACGCCGTACGGCGCCCGATGGTTGAGGTCACCAGTCCGAGCAGCAAAATACCGCCGAGAGTGAGCAATAACTGGGCGGAGGTATCCACTAGGGAGTTCTCATCACGCGGCACAAGGCATCAGGCTGTAAAGGCAACATCATGCTTTCTTGACGAACTGCGACTTCAGCTTCATAGCGCCAATACCTTCAATCTTGCAGTCGATATCGTGATCGCCATCTACCAGGCGAATGTTCTTAACCTTGGTGCCCACCTTGACCACCAGCGACGAACCTTTGACTTTCAGGTCTTTGATAACCGTCACTGTGTCGCCATCGTGCAAGGCATTACCATTGGCATCGTGTATCACTGCATCGTCGTGTGCATCTGCGTTTGCAGACTGTGGGTCCCATTCGAAACCACACTCGGGGCAGACCAGTCGATCACCATCCTGGTAGGTATATGCCGAGCTGCACTCGGGACACGCGGGTAGATCACTCATCATCCTGCCTCTCAATTTGTGAGATCCGGCTATCGCCGGGCTTACTTACTCACCCACACTCTCAACTCTCAACTCTGAATCTGTGCACATAGAATCACTTTGTCCAGGCAACGTAATCCGTTCTCATAGATGGGCGGTTCATAACTGGCAAAAAAATCGACCTCGATAGCCTGCATTCGAAAACCGCACTTCTGGTACAGAGCCAGCTGATCAAGGCTGGAGTTACCGGTTCCCACCAGCAGGCGACCAGCGCCCTGCTCTTTGGCCTCCTGCTTAATCGCTGCAATCAGTTGTTTGGCAATACCCTTGCCCTGACAGGACGGCAACACGGCAATATTTTTTAGCTCAAACACCTGCTGCTCACAGGTCAGTACCGCAACACCCACAGTCGCACTGCCCGTTGTCGCAACCAGAAGTGTGGCATCGGGCAGATACCGTCGCACCTGGTCTTCGTCGGGATCAGCACTGAGCAACAGTGCCAGCAGACTGTCGGTAAGTGAACCGTCGTAACGATGTATGTTCAATTCTGTTTGCAACCACTGGACCCCGATAACAGCTCCATAGTACCCCCCACGTGTGGCACAGGCCATGCAGCACAGACCAGGAAATTGACAATATCTATATACTGTACAAATATACAGTATATGTCTTATGCTGAACTTCATTGCCTGAGCAGTTATAGCTTCCTGCGCGGCGCATCACATCCCCACGAGTTGGTCGAGCGCGCCAGTCACTGTGGCTATCGCGCGCTGGCAGTTACTGATGAGTGCTCACTGGCCGGCGTGGTCAAAGCGCATGTCGCCGCCAGCGAAACAGGGTTGCACCTGATTATTGGCAGTGAACTGAATCTGGAAGAAGGCATACGACTGGTCGCGCTGGTGCCCTCACGCGCAGCCTATAGCGAACTGTCCGGGTTGATCAGCATGGCGCGAAGACGCAGCCCCAAGGGTGAGTATCGGGTCACTCTGCGCGACGTTATTTTTCATCTCAAGCGCTGCCTGCTGATCTGGCTGCCGCCGGAGGACACCCCTACCCTGCGCGCCTCCGGCAGGCAGCTGCAGCGCCTGTGTAAGGACAGGCTGTGGGTCGGCATTACCTATCTGCTGGGCAATAACGAAATCAACCGCTATCTCGCGCTGCAAACACTTGCCCGTGAACTGGGCATTCCCACACTGGCCTGTGGTAACGTGCAGATGCACTGCGCCAGCCGCAAGCCACTGCACGACGTGCTTACTGCACTACGGCACAACACCAGTATCGCCCGGCTGGGCCGGCGGCGCCTGGGCAACAGCCAGCAACACCTGCGCAGCCTCGATACATTGCACAAGCTCTACCCACAGGCGTTGCTCGACGAGACCCTGCGCGTGGCCAACCTGTGCCACTTCACACTGAATGAGCTGCGCTACGAATACCCCGAAGAAGTAGTGCCACCGGGCTACGGTGCCAAACGCTATCTGCGCGAGCTGGTTGCCACGGGCACACGGGAGCGCTGGCCAAAAGGCGTGCCCGAAGCCATTCAACAGCGTATCGAGACAGAGCTGACCCTGATCGCGGAACTCGATTACGAATACTATTTTCTAACGGTATACGACATCGTGCGCTTCGCCCGTGCGCGCCACATCCTGTGTCAGGGGCGCGGCTCGGCGGCCAACTCCGTGGTCTGCTACTGCCTGTTTATTACCGAGGTATCGCCAGAACAGGTGTCTTTGCTATTTGAGCGTTTCATCTCACGCGAGCGCGACGAACCGCCCGACATCGATGTGGACTTCGAACACGAGCGCCGCGAAGAAGTGATTCAGTACATCTACGACAAGTACTCACGACGCCGCGCCGCGCTGGCCGCCACCGTTATTACCTATCGCTCTCGCAGCGCCGTACGCGACGTAGGCAAGGCACTGGGGCTGGATTCCACCTTTGTCGATGACCTGGCTAAATCATTAGCCTGGTGGGACCGCAGCAAGGATTTGGCCAAGCGCTTCGAAGAACAGGGCGTCTCTGGTCACAGTGAGCAGGCAGAGCTGTTCTACAATCTGGTACAGGAAATTCTCGGCTTTCCACGCCACCTGTCACAGCATGTAGGTGGGTTTGTGATTACCCGGAGTCCGATCTCCACGCTGGTACCGGTGGAAAATGCCAGTATGGCCGATCGCACGGTTATTCAATGGGACAAGGAGGATATCGAGTCACTGGGGCTGCTGAAGGTCGATATCCTGGCTCTGGGCATGTTGTCTGCTATACGCAAGACCCTGCAGATGGTGCATCGCTACTGCCCAACCATCGGCACCATCAGCGATGTACCCAGGGAAGACCAAGCCACTTATCGTATGCTGCAGGCTGCTGACTCCATCGGCGTGTTCCAGATCGAATCGCGGGCTCAGATGTCGATGCTGCCACGCCTCAAGCCCAGCTGTTTTTACGACCTGGTAATTGAAATTGCCATTGTCAGGCCGGGCCCCATTCAGGGCGACATGGTACACCCGTACCTGCGTCGCAAGCAGGGTCTTGAAGCCGTCACCTACCCCAGTGAAGCCATCAAGAGTGTGCTTGATCGTACACTTGGTGTGCCTATTTTTCAGGAGCAGGTGATTAAACTGGCTATGGTGGCCGCGGGATTCAGCGGCGGCGAGGCCGACCAATTGCGCCGCGCCATTACCAACTGGGGTAAGAACAGCAAGCTACTGACCTTCGAGAAGAAGCTGACCCGGGGCATGATCGAACGCGGCTACGATGAAGACTTTGCGCGCCGCCTGTTTGACCAGATCAAGGGCTTTGGCGGCTACGGCTTCCCCGAATCACACTCCGCCAGCTTCGCACTACTGGCTTATGTATCGGCGTGGTTGAAACGCCATCATCCGGCTGCCTTTCTGGTGGGTTTGCTAAACAGTCAGCCGATGGGATTTTACAGCCCTTCGCAGTTACTACAGGATGCCGTTCGCCATGGCGTAGTGGCGTTACCAGTCGATGCCAATCAAAGCACCTGGGATCATCAGTTGCTCGACAGCCCAACCGACCACAATCAGCAGCCTCCCGTGCGACTGGGCTTGCGACTGGTAAAGGGTCTCAGTCGCGACGGTGCTGAACGCATTGTCGCCGCCCGCCAGCAACAGCCGTTTCGGCAAATCAGTGATCTGCGCCAGCGCGCCAACCTGAACCGACGCGACATGGAGGCCCTGGCTGATGCCGATGCCCTGACCTCTCTCAGCGGTAATCGGCACCAGTCCCAGTGGCAGATTATGGCCCTGGAGCAGCCCAAACCACTGTTACAGAACGAGCAACATCAGCGCGGCGACTACTTCAACGACAACATTGTCTTACCCGCCCCGGGCGTTGCCGAGGAAGTGCTGTCCGATTATCGGGCAACGGGGCTGACCCTGCGAGCCCACCCCATGAGCCTGCTGCGCGCACGCCACCCTTTCAATCGCTGCAAACGCTTCAGCGACTTAAGTGACATCAGCCACAACCGATTCATCCGCATCGCCGGGCTGGTCACCTGTCGCCAGCGACCAGGCACGGCATCGGGAGTACTGTTTTTAACGCTGGAAGATGAGACCGGCAACAGCAACATCGTGGTCTGGCCCAGAACACAGGAGCACTTTCGCAAGGCACTTATGACAGGGCAGCTGTTAATGGTTAAAGGTACGCTGGAGACCAAGGATAATGTGATTCACATCATCGCAGGGGCGCTGTATGACTACACCAGCGAGCTCGAGGCGTTAACGATAAAATCGAGGGACTTTCATTAAACCCATGGGGAGCTGGACTGACTTCACCCACCTTGGCACGTAACAAAAAAAAGCCGGACCCCTGCGGGCCCGGCCATACTACTGGGTCTTGAGTGCACGTTTAGCCAACGAACGCTTTACGTGGTGCAGAGACACCCTCAGATTCCTCGCCCTTGAGGTAGGCTAGAACCGTATCGGCATCAGACACTTCGAATGGGTCAGTTGGGCAGTTATCGCTGAAATCAGACTCGACAAACATCTTCTCGATCTTGCCATCATCAACAACCATCGAATAGCGCCATGAACGCATGCCAAAGCCGATGTTCGACTTGTCTACGAGCATGCCCATTTTACGAGTGAACTCACCGTTGCCGTCGGGCAGCAGGAAAATGTTCTTGTTGCCCTGCTCCTTACCCCACTTGAACATGACGAAGGCATCATTAACCGAAACACAAATAATCTCATCAACACCTTGCGCCTTGAACTCGTCATAGAGCTCGTCGTAGCGTGGCAGGTGATTGGAAGAACAGGTCGGTGTGAACGCGCCCGGCAGTGAAAAAACAACGACCTTCTTACCGCCAAAAAGATCAGCTGTGGTCTTGTCTGCCCAGACATAAGGGTTGTCGCCGCCGACAGACTCGTCGCGCACGCGGGTTTTGAACGTTACGTCAGGTACTCGATTGGGTGAAGTCATAATTACTCCTGTAATTGGTTCATCAATGGATTTGAAACTGCGCGCATTGTACGAGCCGCAGACCAATCGGTATATCGAAATTTTTTACTTTTTATGATCGATTTTAACGATTTAAGGGCGGGCGCTTCATCAGGTCATTCCCGGATCAAAAGGCTCAGCGTAAACATCATCTCGAGTTGAGCGCTCTTCCGCTGTAACAGCAGAAGCCGCTTTTCGCGCTGCCCGCGGTAGGCAAACGGCGTCATCGTAACAATGTCTGCCAACAGGGCCTGGTCTGCAGACAGCGTAAAGCTGACAGTGTTGGTACTGGCCAGGCTGAACCCCGGCACAAGCACTGCCTCCTCAGCGTGGGGGCGGGGTGATGCATAAAGCGCTTCGCGCAATGACCACAGGTGCATTGGCGCCGGAGTCACTTTTAGATAGACACCACCCGCTGGCAGCACGCGCTGCAGTTCCTCATGCGCTGCCGGGGCGAAAACGCTCACCACACCGCCTACAGAACCCGCAGCCAGAGGCACCGCAAAGGCGCTTGCTACGGCAAACTCCACTCCGGGATAACGTTTGGCCGCCAGACGCACGGCCGATTTCGCCATGTCGACGCCCAGTATACTGACTGCAGGGAAGTGCTCGGCGAGGTAGCCTGCATAATAGCCTTCACCACAGCCCAGATCGAGCAAAGGTCCAGCGCCGAGCGCCGCTGTATCAGCCAGGAGTGTAGCCATCGATTCGGCCAAAGGTTGATACACGCCGGTCTCATGCACGCGCCTGCGCGCGGCAATCATCGTGGCGTTATCACCCGGTTCGAGACTGCGCTTTTTGTTCGCAGGGAGCAGGTTCACATAACCTTCACGAGCGCGATCAAAGCTGTGTCCATTGTCACACTGCAAGACAGAACATCCCGACAATGGCTGCTGGCACACAGGGCAGGTCCACATAACCACTACGGGATGACTACTGGTCTACGGGTAACGTTCAATTCGACTGAGACGCCACCCAGTTGGCCAGAACCGTTGCCTCGACCTCAGGCGCAAGCCCAGCCTTGGCTTTGGCCTTGCGCTGCGCAGGTAACGCATTCCACCATGCCAGTGCATCACGCGCTGTCTCACGGGTATTGCGATTACGCAGCCCTGCTGCCACCGCCCGCTCACCACTGGTCATGGCAAACCCTGCATACTCAGGCAAAGGGGGAGTCCAGATCGGCAGAACATTGCCAGAGCCCAGGTCCTGCGTAAGTTGAAACTCATGCGGCACCCATATCGGGCTAAAGTCGCTGGTGGTAACCGCACGGCAGTCATCAAGCAGATCGCCCATCGTGTACTGCCCCGCCGGGGTCACCGTATTGAAAGTGCCCGTGATCTGTTTGTCGACTGTATCGAGCGTAAAATTGGCCAGATCACGCACATCAATAATTTGTATCTTATCTGCTGGTGTGCCGGGCCAAAGCATGTCGCCACCTCGGCTGGCTCTGGCAGGCCAGTAGGTAAACCGGTCGGTATGATCGCCGGGGCCACAAATATAGGTAGGTCGAAGAATCGTCAGCCGGTCTGCACCGAACGCAGTTGCAGCGCGTTGCTCGCACAATGCTTTAAGGGGGCCATACGTCTCACCGGTAACCTCCTCGACTGTCTCATCATCTATCGTCGCAAGCGGCGAGTCTTCATCAATCGTGGGCGTACCGCCGGCGTATACAGAGACCGTTGAAATATATACATAGTGTTCAGCAGCATTGGATAACAGGCGCGCAGAGTCCTCCACATGTCGCGGTACGTAGCCGGAATTGTCGATCACCACATCCCAGGTCTTGCCCTTGAGCGCATCCAGCCCGTTATCGCGATCACCCCTGAGGCTCGTTACATCGGGAAACAATGCGTTATTGGTTTTACCCCGGTTAAACAGCGTGACATCGTGCCCGCGACGCAAGGCCTCGCGCACCATATGCGGACCAATGAAGCCTGTCCCACCTAAAATCAATACGCGTTTCGGTTTGAAGCCACCCTGCACAAAACCTTTAGCGGCGACTCCCGGTGCCAGCGTACCCGCAGCGCCTGCCGCCAAACCTGCTTGAACCAGCTTTCTTCTGGAAATGCCCATGCTAACGCTCCGTAATCCAGGGGAACCGAGTTATTCGTTTTCGCTGCGGACGGTCACCGACAGCTCACCACTGATGTCCTCGTGAACCGAGAACAGAATCGGACGACAACAGACCTGGCAGTCCTCGATGTAGTCGGTGCCGGCGTCGGAGGCATCGATCAATACCTCAATAGTCTCCCCGCAATAGGGGCAACCTATACCGCGCTGGTCAAGCTCCGCCACTATCGGGAATCAGCTGGCCTGCGCCAGCTCTACTGGACGCTCTACCGGCTCGGGTCTGGAAAACTGTAACGTGCCGTCTGCAAGCTCTCCCTGCAGGAACATCTTGCGGTCCTTGCGATAGTTTTGCGGATTGATCCAGGGCTCGCGATCACCCTGGCGTGGAAACAGATGCATAACCCGCTCCATATAACCTGCTGCAAAGTCATCAATCCACTTGCGCGGGGGCATGGAACGCAGTGACTCAGGCAACACCGGCAGAGCACGTGTTGTGCCAGTCGCTTTCATCTGGTTCAACACACGGCACACCCACTCAGCCGTCAAATCAGCACGCAGTGTCCAGGACGCATTGATGTAACCAAAGGTGGATACCAGGTTAGGCACGCCACTGACCATGAGGCCCTTATAGGTCCACTCCTTGGAGAAATCGACGGGCGTTCCATCGACGCTGAAGCTGGCGCCACCCATCACAACCAGCTCTAACCCGGTTGCCGATACGATAATATCCGCCTCGAGAAACTCGCCCGACTTCAGCTGAATGCCTGTTTCCGTAAACGTGTCGATATGATCGGTAACCACACGCGCCTTTCCCGATTTGATCGACTCGAACAGATCACTGTTGGGCACCAGGCAGAGGCGCTGATCCCACGGGTTATAGCTGGGGGTAAAGTGTTTATCGACATCGTAGTCGGGACCCAGTTCCTTGCGCACCTCGTCCAGCAACTTCTGCTTGACCTTCTCAGGCGCCACCCGGGTACGATGATAGAAAAACTGCTGGAGCGCCGTATTCTTGAAGCGCGTGATGTTATACGCCCAGCTCTCGGGCAGGAACTTGCGCAACGTGTTGGCAATCACGTCTTTGTCGGGGCGCGAGACCACGTAGGTCGGTGAGCGCTGCAGCATCACCACTTCGCTCGCCTTCTCTGACATCGAGGGCACGAGCGTCATGGCAGTGGCTCCCGATCCAATCACCACTACTTTCTTACCCGTGTAATCCAGATCTTCAGGCCAGAATTGGGGGTAGACAATGTCACCCTTAAAGCTCTCCTTGCCGGGAAAGTTGGGCTGATGTCCGTGATCGTAGTTGTAGTAGCCGCTGCACAGCAGGAGAAACTGACACTGAATCGTTGTGGTGTCATTCGTCTCGCCGCGCTCTACATGAACCGTCCAGAGCGAGTCGTCAGATGACCAGTCGGCCGAGACCACGCGATGCTTGAAGCGAATTTTGCTGTCGATATCGTTCTCGGCAGCGGTCTCGCGCACATACTTGAGAATAGATGGACCATCCGCGATGGACTTGGCCGCGCGCCAGGGTTTGAAATTGTAGCCCAGCGTATGCATATCACTGTCTGAGCGAATGCCCGGGTACCTGAACTGATCCCACGTACCACCGATTGCATCGCGAGCCTCGAGTATGGCAACACTTCGATCCGGGCACTTTTCACGCAGATGATACGCAGCGCCGATACCAGACAGACCAGCGCCCACAATCATCACGTCAACAATTTCCTGAGCCATCAGATTTCCTCTTAATGTTATTGTCAGAATGAGACGACTGGCGAGCTCTGCCTTATCCAGTACAGCTCAAATCTCAGACGTCACACTATGCACGGGCCTCTACTATATTTCATCCTTCTGGTATTGGCACCCCTAGGTATGAGTTACACCGCAGCACCCGTTTACACGCGGCCGTCACAGCCTGTGTACCGACGATGATCAGCGTTGCTGCTGCTCTTGATATAGATCAGCGAAACTCTCCTGTCGGGTGGAATAAAGACATAAATCAACTACTCTTAACACACCTATCGCATAGACAAACCGCAGGAAAATCTCATATGACACCTCCAAATGCCATAAGAAGCCTGATCGCTACGTCCCTACTCCTGGCAGGAACAGCACACGCACAGATCCCTCCACCGAAAGACAGCAGCGGCTTGTCTGACAGCTATACGGGCACAGCCTATTCACCCTATGCCGGCCGCAACTTCGCCACCGGCGTATACTTCGGTGACACCCATTTGCATACCGACATCTCCATGGATGCCGGCGCCTTCGGTAATCGGCTCGGTCTGGACGCGGCCTACAAATTCGCCCGTGGTGAACAGGTGGAATCGACCACGGCGGGACCGGTCAAACTGTCACGCCCGCTGGACTTTCTGGTGGTGGCCGATCACTCCGATAACATGGGATTTTTCCCCGACATGCTCTCTGGCGCGCCTCACATACTGTCGGATCCAACGGGTAAGGACTGGTACAACCGGGTCAAGGCAGGCGATGGTGTGGGTGTTGCCCTGGAACTGATCGGCTTGTTCTCACAGGGGGAATTCCCCGAAGCGCTGGTCTATACACCCGACTCCAAACCCTATAAGGCAGCCTGGCAAAGGACCGTAGAGGCCGCCGAGCGTTACAACGACCCGGGTAAATTCACGGCCTTTATCGGCTACGAGTGGACCTCGCTGGTCAAGGGCAACAACCTGCACCGTGTAGTAGTTTATCGCGACAATGGCGACAAAGGCGGCTCCATGGTGCCATATACAACCATGGAACCTTTTGGCAGCACCACGCCACGAGACCTGTGGACCTGGCTTGAGAATTACGAAAAGACGACTGGCGGCGATGTGCTGGCCATTGCGCACAACGGCAATCTGGCCAATGGCATCATGTTTCCCATGAGCCAGCAGAGTGATAACAAACGTGTTGACGTAGCCTATGTCGAACGTCGCGCCAGATGGGAACCGCTGTACGAGGCCACGCAGATCAAGGGCGACGGCGAAACCCACCCATTCCTGTCACCCAATGATGAATTTGCCGACTATGAAACCTGGGATGTCGGCAACCTGGATGTCTCTGAGGCCAAAACGGATGATATGCTCGCCGGCGAGTACGCGCGCGAGGCACTCAAACGCGGCCTGTTGCTCGAACAACGAATGGGAACCAACCCCTACAAGTTCGGCATGATTGGATCTACCGACAGCCATACTTCGCTAGCTACAACACAGGAAGACAACTTCTTCGGTAAGCATTCAGGTGCGGAGCCCAGCCCAACCCGAATGAACCATCCATTTATGACCAATGAGAACGGCACCATCATGGGATGGCAGCAGGTAGCCTCAGGGCTCGCCGCCGTCTGGGCAACTGACAATACCCGTGAAGCGATTTTCGATGCGATGGAGCGTAAGGAGGTGTATGCAACCACAGGCAGCCGCCTGCAGGTACGCTTCTTTGGCGGCTGGAATTTCAGTGCGAGCGATATGAACAACCGGCAACCCGCATTTGCGGGCTACACCAAGGGCGTTCCGATGGGCAGTGATCTACC
>CALINF010000315.1 GCA_938045215.1 uncultured Halieaceae bacterium
GCGCTGTTGTAATTGGTCGCTCCCAGCGCCTCAGTGGACGCAATATTGATAATGCGCGCGTTGGGCGACTTATGCAGCCAGGGCAGCGCCGCGCGAATGACCCACTGCTGGGCACTGGCCATCACTGCAATCGACAGATCCCAGCTGTGATCATAGTCATCGGCACCAAAGGCAGCGGGTACAACGAGTCCTGCATTGTTCACGATAATGTCGATCGAGCCAAAGTGCTCACCGGCTTGCTGTACCACCTGGGTAAGTTGCGCCTGGTCCGAGCAGTCCGCCACCAGGGGCAGTACTTCGCCGCCGGCGGCTTCTATCGTGGCAGCCACTTCGGCAAGCGCGTCGCCATTAATATCGATCAGCGCCAGCCGAGCACCCTCATCGGCAAACAGAAAGGCGGTGGCCCGTCCCATGCCACTGGCCGCGCCTGTTACAACGGCCACGCTGCCATCAATCGACCGGCTGAGACGACTTAATCTGTTCGCGCGATTTGAGTCACTCACGTCTCACTCTCCTGCAAGGATTTCATTATCGACATTTAAAACACAGTAAAGGCTACAACACCAGTCACTCGTAGCAGACCTTGTGTGCTAGCATTTAACCAACGAATGATCGACGAGCCCATATTGCCTTTGGGTTGCCTATAAACTCGCGCAGTCATTTGAGCAACCAATGTTGCGCGCACTGCACCCAACACTCTGCAGGAGCCCGCCCGGAGCCACACCATGTTAGAGCAACTCCAACCAATGATCTCGAAACTGACCGAATACGGCGGACTCATCGCCTCCGGACTACTGGTCATGTTTGGTGGCATGATCGCAATATTTTTGCTGTACCGCATCGTGACCAAGTTGATCAGGCCCAATGGCACCTATTCACGGGTGATCAAGGTGGCATTTGGCGCGATTTACGCCATGATTCTGGTACTCACCATACTGCTGGCAGCAGAGAAGATCGGTTTTGATACATCCGGTCTCGCAGGCGTTGCCATCCTGCTCGTCATGGTAGCTGCCGTCATCGTGTTTTTCCTGATTCCATTTCTACCACGACTGCCTTTCGTGCCGGGGGATATGGTTGATGTGCGCGGCACAATGGGCATCGTTGAAGCAATTACAGCCTACCAAACAGTCATTCGTACGTTTGACGGCCAGGTGGTGTTCATGCCCTCGCCCATGATTATGGCGTCACCCATCATCAATTACAGTCTGCACCCCAATCGGAGGGTCCAGATGGACCTGGAGATTAACGCTACCGACGACATCATCAAGGCCAAGGTACTGACTCTCGATGTTATGAAAGCGCATGAGAACGTACTGGAAGACCCCGCCCCAATGGTTTTTGTCACTGGCCTAGCAGATGGCAAGGCATCGCTCGTAGCCTTCTGTTGGGTAGAAAATGCCAACTGGTTCGGCACCCGCGACGCACTGTTTGCCCAGGTTGCTCAGGCTTTCGCTCAGGACGAGCACGTCTCTATGGCCATCCCCAAACGAGAAGTCACCCAAATACCCCCTGCATAAACTGAGCCTGAACACATGAATTCGCTTAACCCCCGCCAGCGGGAAGCCGTACAGTACATCGACGGCCCCCTGCTGGTTCTGGCCGGCGCTGGCAGCGGCAAAACCAGCGTGATTACGCGCAAAATCCAGTACCTGATCGATACCTGCGGCATCAAGGCCAGGCATGTTGCCGCGGTGACATTCACCAACAAGGCGGCCAGGGAAATGCGCGAGCGTGTAGGTAAGCTGCTCGGCAGCTCGCGTTCCGAGGGACTCACGATCAGTACCTTTCACCAGCTGGGACTGAATATCATCCGCGACGAACGCAAGGCGCTGGGCCTGAAGTCAGGTTTCTCCATTTTCGACGGACAGGATTCGCATACCCTGATTCGTGACCTGCTCATACAGGAGCACGGCGCTGAAGGCGACAAAGCCGCATCAATACAGCAGCGTATCTCCGCCTGGAAGAATGATCGCGTCCTGCCTGAACAGGCCGTCGCTGGCGCAACATCGCCCGCAGACATGCTCTGCGCACAGGCCTACCTGCGCTACAACCGCGCCTTACGTGCCTACAACGCACTCGATTTCGACGACCTGATCCTGCTGCCCACCATACTGTTCGAAGAATCTGGGGACGTGCTGGAGCGCTGGCAACATCGCCTGCATTACCTGCTGGTAGACGAATACCAGGACACCAACTCCAGCCAGTACCTGCTAGTGAGGCAACTGGTGGGCCATCGCAGCGGGCTAACCGTCGTTGGTGACGATGACCAGTCAATCTACGCATGGCGTGGCGCCAGGCCAGAAAACCTGAACCAACTCGCCGACGATTTCGCCGGCCTGAAGGTTATCAAGCTTGAACAAAATTACCGTTCTACATCTCGCATTCTCAAAGCAGCCAATACAATCATCGCCAACAACCCGCACGTACTGGAGAAGTCGCTGTGGAGTGAACTGGGCTACGGCGATCCATTGCGTATCCTGCAATGCTCCGATGAACAGAGCGAGGCTGATCAGGTAGTGGCAGAAATCCTGGATCACCAACTGCGCAAACGCAGCCGTCTGGGTGACTACGCCATTTTGTATCGCGGCAATCATCAGTCGCGGTTACTGGAACTGGTGCTGCAGCAACAACAGGTGCCCTATCACATGAGTGGCGGTACCTCGTTTTTTGCCCGCAATGAAGTGAAGGACATCATGGCGTATCTGCGCCTGCTGCTAAACGAAAACGATGATAATGCGTTTCTGCGCATCGCCAATGTGCCGCGGCGTAAACTCGGCACCTCCACTCTCGAAGCAGTGGGAGAATTCGCCAACCGCCAGCGCTGCAGCCTGAGCCAGGCGTGTCGCCGGATATCGAGTGAGCAGATTCCCGAAGCCAGCCTGCGGCGCTTGCAGGAATTTCACCAATGGGTGGACCGTGTCCGCCGCAGTAGCGATGGCACAGCCAGTGTATCGGCGATCCGACAGATGTTGCGCGACATGGACTATGAGGGCTGGCTAAACCAGCTCAGCTCATCTGAAGATGTTGCCCAGCGTCGTATGGGCAATGTGAATTTTCTGATCGACAGCCTGCAACGCGTGATGAGCGACGAACAAGTCACACTGGATGAAGCAATATCACGACTGGTTCTGCGCGACCTGATGGAACAGCAGGAGGAGGAGAAAGCCAGCGATGACAGCGTTCAACTCATGACACTGCACGCATCAAAAGGTCTCGAGTTTCCTCATGTCTATATCATTGGCATGGAAGAAAAGCTGTTGCCTCACAGGGCAAGTATCGATGACGGCAATATCGAGGAGGAGCGTCGCCTGGCCTACGTAGGCATTACCCGAGCTCAACAGACATTGACCATGTCGCTGGCCCGCAAGCGACGTCAGTATGGTGAGACTCTCAACTGCGAGCCAAGTCGCTTCATCGCGGAGTTACCGCAGGATGACCTGCAATGGCAAGGCGGCACCGAGGAAGACGAAGAAGCCAACGATGAACGCGGTCAAGCGACGCTGGCAAGTCTGAAATCTCTGTTTGGCTAGCACTTGCCCACAGGTGAAAACCAAACGCCAAACCAAAAAAAACCGCCGGCTAGTAGCGGCGGTTTGTGGCCCTTGATGCAGCGTAGCTGCTTACTGACTACCGGCAATCATAAAATCGACAGCCGCGTGAATCTCTTCATCAGAGCAGGTCATGCAGCCACCCTTGGCGATCATGCCGGTACCGGCAACCCCGTTGACGCCACTGGCATACAAGACATCGGTTCCCTTGGCGATACGATCCGCCCAGGCCGTCACATCACCCTGCATCGGGGCACCCGCTACACCGCTGGCGTGACACGCCATGCAGGCCGCGTTGTACACGTCCTCACCGGAGCGTGGGCCAGCATTTGCCACCACGGCAGGGCCACCACAACTGGTGTCACCTTGCAGGCAGACTTCGCCCATTGGCTTGATGCGTGCTTCGATATCACTGCGCTGGGCGTCGGTAAGGTCTACCGCTGCTACAGTGACAGCCAGGCCCAGGCCAAGCAGGGCAAATATGAATCTGGTCATGGGTAACGCTCCTTTCCTTCAACGGCGCGCATTATAGCCACTTATGCCCTCGGGGAAAACACAGGCCGTAAGCGTCCACTAATGATAGCATTGGCACCTTTGCAAACACTGGCAGGAGAATCCATGAAATTCTATACCTACGACCCCGCTCCCAATCCCCAACGCGTGCAGATGTGCCTCGATTACAAGGGAGTTGAGCTGGAAACCATTCAAGTTGATATGATGACCGCCGAGCAACTGGGCGAAGACTACCGACGGATAAACCCTGCCTGCACACTGCCAGCGCTGTTACTGGACAGCGGAGCGCTGCTCACAGAGGTTCCCAGCATCTGCACCTATCTGGAAGACACATTTCCACAGAAGCCACTTTTTGGAGGATCTGCCGAGGAGCGTGCGATAATCGTCGGCTGGTCACACAAGCTATACGTTTCCCTGTTTCAGCCTCTGGCCGACGTGTTTCGCAATGGTAATCCACACTTTAAGGGTCGCGCCCTTCCTGGCCCGCTCGATATCGAGCAGATTCCAGCCCTTGTGGAGCGTGGAAAAGAGCGCCTGGCCAATACCTGGCCTCAAATCGATGCCCATCTGGCTGACTCGCAGTTTATGGTTGGTGACAGCTTCAGCTTCGCTGATATCGAACTTTTGGCGGTCACAGGGTTTGCCAACGGTATGGTGCGACAGCCTGTCCCTGAGAGTTGCAGCAATATTGCCGCCTGGAGCGCGCGCGCCCAGGCAGCGCTCGCTCAAAAATAGTAGGCCAACTGTACGATCCCCGAGGGGCCCGCTGCCAGCGTACGTCCCTCGAATACTCCCTGATCAATCTTCAAACCACCAAACTCAGTACCCTTGGGACCAATTGGCGCATTAATGGAACCCAGAATTTGCCAGTTCTGCCCGACATCCCATTGCAATACAACTTGAGCGAGTGCCGACTGATCACCGAGGTTTACGAACAGGTTTGGCGTTACATTCACCAGCGGCGTCCACTCTATCTGCAGCGATCCCGCTAGATAGTGGCGACCCACAGTAAACAATTCTCCCCGTATGATTCTCTGCGTGAGATCGGGGTCACCAGCAAAATCCTCGAGACTATAATCCGACCCGCTCAATCCAAAGCCATTGTAGTAATACTCCGACACAGCACTGACATTCTTGCCTCCCCATACCCAGGAATAAGTCCAGTTGACGACCAGACTTGTTACCCAGTCACTCTGTGTATCAGTCAGCACCAGATCGGTACGCACCACCGCCTCGCCAACATTCGCAACGCCACCACCGGCCAGCACAGTGTCCTCAAAGTGCCGTGCCACCAACAAATCGAACTCCTGATTGAGACCAAAACCGTGAAACTTTAAAGCGGTAGAGCTGACATCGCTACTGACATCACTGTCCTGATCGCGACGCGCGACAGACAAAAACTGCACATCACTTCCGTCATCAAACAAGTATTGTCCGTACAGCATGTCATCGCCCAGCTTGTATTCTGTATCCACCGCCGCCGGATCGAACGGGTTCAAGAAGTCCATGGGGTTATAGATGAGTCCGTTGCCCCAGGTAACGGCCTGCCTGCCGAACCGGACCACCGCCTGCTGACTGGTGTAGTCCAGATGCAGGCGATCCAGCCGCTGGACGATTTCGCGATCGTCACGATCTGTAATCTTGTGGGTGAGATCCCACCAGCGTCGCTGGTCATCAGGCAGCGTGTTCGGTACGAAGAACAGTCCGGGGAACTGTTGGGCAACACTCCCTGAGTCACCAAAGCGGCCCAACAGCTGATAGTCGGCGTGCAATGACCAGGGGTTCTGCTCTCCCACGCGAAAGTTCAGCCGCAACTCTGCGCCCTGGTCATTAGCCACATCGCCAAGCGCATCATGCAACAGACTGTCACTGGGGTAGGTACTGGTTTGCCAACGGCCTTTGACATGCCCGCGATCAAACAAGGGCACATCCGCGACTGAGTTCGCAGCGAGAACTCCGGCTGAGAGAAGCACAATCGGCAGGAGATAGCGGCAGGTTAGCACTTTACTCGGCCATAGCGTGGGGTTCCTGCTGCTCGTCGCTAACAATCTTCCCATCGCG
>CALINF010000316.1 GCA_938045215.1 uncultured Halieaceae bacterium
AGGTTGACCCCCAGATCAGCACCGTGGCGATGTAGAGCACAAGATTGTTCATCCGCGCCACGCCCAAAAAAGCGGGCACTGTAGCATATTCACACCATAACGCTCTGACTGAGCAGCTGTAATTGTTACGTCATGCCGGCAACATTTGACCAGCAATCGATTACACTAGCGCCATGAGCGAATCCAACATTAATCCCACCGGCCCGCAAGACGATATCGCCAGGCGTTTCCTGTTCGAACAGGCTGATATCCGCGGGGAAACCGTACACGTGAATCGTGTGCTCGAAGATATACTGGACAATCATCAGTACGCACCAGGCGTCCGTGTTCTACTGGGCGAATTCATCGCAGCATCAGTACTACTGAGTTCTACGCTCAAGTTCGAGGGCAAGTTGATCCTGCAGGTGCGCAGTGAAGGGCAGATTCCGCTGCTCATGGTGGAGTGCAACAATCACTTTGAAGTACGCGCTATCGCTCGCGGCGCCCAGGAGGCGACTGCTACTGAGTTTGAGCACCTGCTAAAAAATGGCCAACTGGCTATCACCATCGATCCAGACAAAGGTCAACGCTATCAGGGTATCGTGCCTTTGGTAGAAAACTCTCTCGCGCGCAGTCTCGACGCGTACTTTGAGCATTCCGAGCAGTTGCATACGCAGTTTTGGCTAGCCTCGGACGGCAGTTACGCCGCAGGCATGTTGCTGCAGCAGCTGCCCGCACAAGTGGTAACAGATCCGCAGCAACGACAAGAGCAGTGGCAACACGTGTGTTCCCTCGCAGGCACGCTCACTGACAGAGAACTACTGGACCTGATTGCCCAGGAGATTTTACTGCGGTTGTTTCATGAGGACCCTGTACGCCTGTTCGACCCTCGTGGCGTCACGTTTCACTGCACCTGTTCGCGAGAGCGAACCTTTGGTGCACTGGCGTCCCTGGCACCGGGAGATATCCGCGAACTACTTGAGGACATTGGGCATATCGCCATGGATTGCGAGTTCTGCAATCAGCAGTACCTGTTTACGGAAGATGACCTGAAAGTGCTCATCGAGGGCAAAGACCCGCTAACGCTGCATTAGCGGTGCCTAACACCTGTCACAGTAAAGGCGACAGCGGGTGTCGATTTTTTCGCCAACCCGGTTCGCAACCCGTTGCGATTCTGACATAATGCCTGCCCCCAAAACCCCAAGAATAAGGTGGAGCGCGCCCGCAAAGGACAGAGCCCCGCCAGCCCAACAGGACACACCATGACCGCTGATTTGCAAACGAACCAGGAGTACACAGACCTGGGATCCTCACAATTGATTGAAGAATCCCTACGGCGTAAAGAAGGTATTCTGGCCGACACTGGCGCCCTGCTGGTCACTACCGGCAAGCGCACCGGCCGCTCTCCAGCAGACCGATTTATCGTTCGCGAGCCCAGCACCGAGGATGCCATCGATTGGGGCTCGGTTAATCGTCCCATCGACGCAGATAAGTTTGATGCCCTGTGGGATCGTGTCGAGTCCTATATCAGCGAGCGCGACCGCTTCGTCAACCACCTGCATGTTGGCGAACACGTCGATCATTACCTTCCCGTCAAAGTCACAACCGAAACGGCATGGCAGGGACTGTTTGGCCACAACATGTTTATTCGTCCGGAAACATACAATTCCGGCCGTAAGCCGGAGTGGAACATACTCAACGCTGCCGGTTTCGTCTGCGAACCCGAGCGCGATGGCACCAACTCTGATGGCGTGGTCATTATCAACTTTGGTCAACGCAAGATACTGCTTGCAGGCATGCGCTATGCAGGGGAAATGAAGAAGGCCATGTTCTCAGTACAGAACTTTCTGTTGCCTGAAAAAGATGTGATGTCTATGCACTGCTCGGCTAACGTGGGCGATAGCGGCGATACCACGCTGTTCTTTGGCTTGTCCGGTACTGGCAAGACCACGCTCTCCGCCGATCCAGATCGCTATCTGATTGGGGACGATGAGCACGGCTGGGCAAAAGGCTCTGTGTTCAATATCGAAGGTGGTTGCTATGCCAAAACCATTGATCTTAGCCAGAAGAACGAGCCAGTAATCTGGGATGCGATACGCTTTGGTGCCATTATTGAAAATGTGGTACTCGACGAGAACCGCAAGGCCGACTACAGCGACACTAGCCTCACCGAAAATGGCCGCTGCTGTTATCCGCTGGAACATGTCGAGAAGCGCACCACAGCCAATGCTGGTGGCGAGCCCAAGTGCGTGATTTTCCTGACCTGCGATGTTTCCGGAGTGCTCCCTCCCGTGTCGATACTGACCAAGGAAGCGGCGGCGTTTCACTTCCTCAGTGGCTATACCGCTCGTGTGGGCTCCACCGAGTTGGGTGCAGAGGCAGGTATTCACCCCACGTTCTCCACCTGTTTTGGCGCACCTTTCATGCCGCGTCCGGCTGGTGACTATGCCGAACTCCTGATGAAACGAATCGACGACTTTGGCAGCCAGGTCTACCTGATCAATACCGGCTGGGCCGGTGGCTCGGGCGCTCCGGGCGGTACCGGCGCCCGTTTCCCGATTCCGGTTACCCGTGCAGTGGTCGCAGCGGCGCAAAGCGGTGCGCTGCTAAACGCACCGACCGAGCATCTCGATACGCTGAACCTGACTTTCCCCACCACTATTCCAGGTGTAGATGCAAAATACGTCAATCCACGCGCCAGCTGGGGAGACAACGACGCCTATGATGAGCAGGCAAGCATCCTGGCGAAGCTGTTCCAGGAAAACATCAAGAGCTTTGATGTGTCGGACGCTATTGTTCAGGCTGGCCCCTCAGCCTGACGACCAGTTGCCAGGCAGCACTCGTCACTAAAGCCCGCGCTAGCGGGCTTTTTTTTGAACCTCATATCAACCTTTCCTGAGTTGGCCAGATTCGACTCTACGTTTCGCCCGTTTTTAGTATGCCTATTCTAATTTTTTTCCCTAATCTTGCCTTCATAGCGGGCTTAT
>CALINF010000317.1 GCA_938045215.1 uncultured Halieaceae bacterium
GGTTGCGCCCGGCTCGGCGCGGTACAGTTTACGCGTGAGCGACCAACAGGCAGTGTTTTATCCAATGTTACCGTAACCGTGTAACCGTCAACCGAAACCGGCAGCTCTTCGTTGGCATAATAGCACCCCATCTGCTGTGCATTCACATCCTCACCGGCGAAAGTAAAGGAAAAATCCCCCACAGAGCCCTGCTGCGCCACCGGGTCCGATACAGATGAAGACGTCACCGGCATAGCCAGGCTATTGATTTTAGTCTTCAGTGTACGCAGATTGCCGTAGATGCCCGCAGCGGGAAACCGAGGTAGCGCCGTGAAGTCACTTCCGCTGTATATCCCGCCTGAGTGCTGGCCAAAGCCGACCATACCCAGTGTACTGACCAGACTCTGGATATCGGCATTAAATTCGCCATAGGGGTAGGCCACATACGGTGGGTTGAAGGCGAGTTTGTCGTCCAGCAGAGCTTTCGCTTGCACGATGTCCTGTTCAATACCGTCAAGCCATTGCGCGACGCTATCGCCTGCCGCACGTTCCAACAGATGCCGGTGGTGCGACGTATGGTTGGCAAATTGGGCCCCGCCTTTTTCCATCTCAGCCACCTGCTGCCAGTTAAGTTGATAACTGTGCTTGCCGATCAGCTGTGGATTGACGAAGACGGTG
Organism: uncultured Halieaceae bacterium; assembly: GCA_938045215.1. GTDB lineage: Bacteria > Pseudomonadota > Gammaproteobacteria > Pseudomonadales > Halieaceae > CALINF01. The sequence continues at coordinate 658 of CALINF010000317.1, forward strand.
TATGGCATCGCATACTTAAGCAGCATGGGGTGCGCGTTGTCATAAATATTGCGGTAGCCGTCATCAAAGGTAATAACAACAGCGCGTTCCGGCAAGAGCTCCCCGGCCTTGAGGGCCCGTACTGCCTGCTGCAGTGAAATGACGTTGTAACCATCGGCAAGATGCTGCAGGTGGGTCTCGAAAACTGCCGGTGTAACCGAGGTTGAAGCCGGGGTCGTGGAGCTGACATGGTGGTAAAGCAAGATCACGGCATTGTCGGCGTTGTTTGTCCAGGCGTGAGAGCTGGTCAGGACAGTCAATGCCAGGAGGATGGAGGCGTGCAGTTTTGTCATAGACGGATTCTGTTTGGTGCAATATCGGTATAGAGCACTGGCGGCGCTATCTAACGTAGCCGTAGAACCTAGCAATGAACTCCCAAAAACGCTATCGATTTTAATCTTGTATCGTTTCCCGGGAGGTTGAATCTATAGTGGAGCCAAACTGCATAGCTGATCATGTCAGGGAGGTGAGTGGCGGCTGTAGGTACTGACGGGCCGATTCTATCGATATCGGCACGTTAATTCGTCAGTACCCAACCACTATCACACCCCTTACTTCAGGTGCACGCGAACAGGAAGGCTGGTATAGCCTCGCACGAAATTAGAGTTAACGCGCTCGGGCTGCTCCATAACCTCCACCTTCTCAAAACGCTGCATAACCTCTTCCCAGAGTATTCGCAGTTGCATTTCAGCAAGGCGGTTACCCATGCAGCGATGTACGCCAAAACCGAAGGACACATGGTGCCGGGGGTTAGCGCGATCAATGATGAACTGGTCTGCATTCTCAATGGCAGATTCATCGCGATTACCACTGAGGTACCACATCACCACCTTGTCTCCCGCACGAAGTGTCTTACCCTGAAACTGAACGTCACGTGTGGCGGTACGACGCATATGCATTAGCGGTGTCTGCCAGCGTATGATCTCGGAAACCATGGAGGGAATCAGCGAGACATCGGCGCGCAGTTTATCGTACTCGTCCGGGTTTTGATTGAGCGCCAAGACGCCCGCTGTTGCCGAGTTACGCGTAGTGTCATTGCCGCCGATAATCAGTAGAAGAATATTCCCCAGATACTCCATCGGATCATCAACCATGTTGGCCGTCTTGGCGTCACGCTGCAGCAAACGGATCAAGTCCATTCGTTCTATGCCATCATTTTTGCGTTCATGCCAGATGCGGGTAAACGTCTCCAAACACTCATGCATTCCAGCAAGGCGCTCCTCGGGGTCAACATCACCACCGGCGATTTCCGGGGTGCCCGCCGCCAGATCCGACCAGTAGGTCAGCTTGCTGCGCTCAGCAAAGGGGAAATCAAACAACGTGGCCAACATTTGTGTGGTCAGATTAATTGAAACGGCATCTACCCAGTCAAAGGTTTCGCCTACCGGTAGGTTATCGAGAATTTCGATCACCCGGGAACGAACCAATGACTCCATCTCTGCGAGGTTTTTCGGTGCGACAGAGGATTGCACGGCGCGACGCTGGTCGTCGTGCTTTGGCGGATCCATCGCAATAAATTGGGTTACCGGCAAATCATCGGTAAGGTCACCGATGACAATGGTCGGCTCGGAAGAAAAATCCTTAAAGTTACTGTCTACCGCCACGATGTCGTCAAAGCGGGTAATTGACCAAAATGGCCCAAAGGGGCTGTGCGCCTGATAGTGCACAGGGTCTTCATCCCGCAGGCGAGCGAAATACGGGCGCCATGCGTCCTGTGCATACAGTTGTGGGTCGCTGACATTAATGTCAGCGAGCTCTAGCGTCCAGGGATCCTGGATATCGGTTTGCTGGTTCATGGTCACTTCCTCACATCTGAAATTCAGGGAGACGAACGACAAGGCCATCCATTTCCGGCGTCACATCGATCTGGCAGCTGAGCCTGGAGTTGTGCTCGCGGTCTGGCCGCATGCCAAGCATGGAGTCCTCAAGGGCATCGGCCTCACCAGTGGCAACCTGCCAATCCGCGTCGACAAAGCAGTGACAGGTACCACAGGCACCCGCGCCACCACAATCGGCGTCGATGCCCGGTACGCTCTGCTCCACGGCATTTGTCATTAGAGACTCGCCAACCTCAGCGGTGATCTCATGGCTTTGCCCGTTGTACTCTATCAAAGTAATTCGTGGCATGGTGTTCTCCTCCTAAGCTTGTATGAGCCCTACTCTATCGTCCACGGTTAAAAATAAGAGGTTATTTTTTGCCATTGAGGGGTTATTATTTGCCAATAGAAACCGTCTGAGCATAGCAAGTCACGTGACCAACCCCTACAGCAAGGCGCAGGCCACAACATTCCCAGTCTCTAGTGGCTACCTGCGTATCATCGCCCGCATGCTGTGCCTACAGGAGCGTGAGTTGCCGCGGCTGCTGGCAGGTACCGGCCTGCCTATTGAGGTACTAATGCCGGGAGATGAAACCTACCTCAGCGGCAGGCAACTGGTGCGTATTCTTGAGAACGGCCAGGGTATTATGGGCGGTCCTGACTTCGGGATTGCGCTGGGCAAACAACTCAGCCCCGATGCCCATGGACCTATCGGATACCTGAGCCTTGCAAGCCCGGACCTGCTCAGCAGTCTGCGCGCACTGGCAGACTACCTACCTGCTCGCCTTGGCGTAGTTGACCTGCAGATAACGCTGGACGACAAGTGGCTCACCTGCTCTTACCAGATTCTGGAGACTACCCCGGACCACATCCGCCAGTACATGTGCGAAGCGTTTGCGCTGTCAGTGCAGTCGCAGGTAGAGACGATACTACGCCGTGCGGCTGTGGAGGCGGAGATTTCGTTTACGCATTCAGAGCCGCGCAATGCCGCAGCGTATTCACAGTCACTGAATGGGCAATTTCTTTTTGACCAGCCTGTAGTTCGATATCGCCTGCCGGCCGAACTGGCTCACACCGCAAACACCGGCGGCGACAGCGAAGCTTTCCGTGTTACCAAGGAGCGATGCGACAAGCTGCTGGCGCAGCAACCGGCAGCCGGACATTCGGTGGCCGGCCGCGTTCGGCGACTATTGCTAACGCAACCTCAAGGCTCGGTATCTGAAGACCAAATAGCACGCGCTCTATTTGTGTCTAAGCGAACACTCGCGCGGCGCCTGAAGCAAGAGAATATTGGCTACCGAACCATCAGGGAGTCTGTTCTTAGAGAGCTTGCCTGTCAGGCACTGCAGGACTCCAGCCAGTCCGTCGAATCGATCGCTGTCTCTCTGGGCTACAATGACAGCGCAGCGTTTCGCAAAGCGTTCCGACGGTGGACAGGTTCT
>CALINF010000318.1 GCA_938045215.1 uncultured Halieaceae bacterium
GGTACGCGCAGCCTGGAACCCTCTACGCCAAGTCTAAAGTCACAGCTCAGCGCCAATTCCACACCACCACCAAACACATTGCCGTTAAGGGCGCAGACTGTAGGAATCTCAAGAGCCGCCAATTGGTCTGTTGTATTCTGAAAGGTATCGGGGTGAATATCACCGGCATTCAACTGTGCCAGCGATGCACCTGCGCAGAACGTTTTGTCTCCGGCCCCGGTTACTATCAGCACCCTCGCCTGCGTGTCACTGGCGATATGCGTCATATGTTGCTGCAGTGCTTCCAATTCGTGCTGACCCAGTGAATTGTGCTTTTCAGGCACATTCAGCGTTAACCGACAGATATGACCTTCGCGACTGTATTGAACTGTATCGGTCATGCGACCTCCTGCTACATTTATAGTCAAAGTGTGGCATACCCCATCATTGCTCGCCACATGTGTAGACAAGCACAAGCACCCTTACCATACTCAACCTTGTCTCAGGTCAAGGAGAAGTCCAGTGAAGTCGCGCTGTCAGTGGTGCGGGGATGACTCGCTTTACGTCAAGTACCATGACGAGGAGTGGGGCGTACCCGTTAGGGATGATCACAAGCTGTTCGAGTTTCTGCTGCTTGAAGGTGCTCAGGCCGGTTTATCGTGGATTACCATCTTGAGAAAGCGCGAGGGATATCGCGCCCTGTTCGACAACTTCGATGCAGACAAGGTGGCCCGGTACTCAGACAAGAAGCTGGAGAAAATACTGCTGGACGCGCGAATCATCCGTAATCGCCTCAAAGTTTTCGGGGCACGTAAAAACGCACAGGCGTTCCTAAAGGCACAGGAGGATTACGGCAGCTTCGCCAACTACCTGTGGAGCTTTGTTGACGACAAACCCATACAGAACCAGTGGGCCTCCATGCGAGAGGTGCCAGCCACCTCAGCCATCTCCGATGCGATGAGCAAAGACATGAAGAAACGCGGCTTCACATTTGTTGGATCTACCATCATGTACGCCCACATGCAGGCTACCGGAATGGTCAACGATCACACGCGCGAGTGTTTTCGATACAAAGAATGCCAAAATTTGGCCTGAGCCGGCTGAACAATAACTGCTAGACTGGAAGGCTTCCCAAAGAGAAATCCACTTGTCAGACCAAGAGCTGCCAGGTCGCGAATCTACCAGTCTGCGAATATGGCAGCTGGCGTGGCCCACCATTGCATCCTACCTGCTGTTCACGCTGGTGGGCTTCATGCATATCAAGATCGCGTCCGGCCTGGGCACGCAGGCGGTAGCAGCAGTTACCACCGGCCACCGCATCTTCTTCCTGATTCAAGCTGTTCTGATGGGCATCTCCGTGGCGGCAACGGCCATTATCTCCCGTGCATGGGGTGCCAACGACATACGCGGTGCCGAAATGGCTTCCTGGACGTCGCTGGGGGTCTCCATGATCATTGCCGCCATTCTGGCCATTCCCGTTCTGCTTATACCGGAAACCCTGGCGGGGCTGTTCGGGCTGGATGACGCGACTACAAAAGAGGCCGCGCGGTTTATCTTCTGGTTCGGCATTTTCAACATCGCCACAGCGGTCAATATGATGCTGCAAACGGCCCTGCGTGCCACTGGCGATGTCATCACTCCCCTGTATTTCCTTTGCGTGAGTTCAATGTTGAACCTGCTGTTTGGCTATAGCCTGGCCTATGGCTGGGGGCCCCTGCCCGCACTGGGTGTGTCTGGGGTCGCATTGGGTGGTGGTTCTGCGGCGCTCATCGTGACGCTAACGTTCGCTACGTTCTGGTGGAAAGGCCACTTTGGGCTTAAGCCCATCAAGAAGCTGGCCTTCGACCGCGCCGCAGTGCGCCAGCTAGCGGTGATCGGCGCGCCCTCTATGCTGGAACAGGGCATCATCCAGGTGGCATTCCTGCTGTTCTTCTCTATCGTGGCCCAGTACGGAAACATGCCCTATGCAGCCTATGGCATTGGTATCAGCATCGTGTCGTTCTCAATCGTTGTAGGGTTCGGGTTCGGTATCGCAGCGGCCACCCTCGTAGGGCAGCAACTTGGCGCAGGACGACCCGACCAGGCCATTGCGGCAGGCTGGCGGGCCTTGCGCATGGGTGTGGGTGCTATGAGTCTGTTCTCTTTGATTCTGGCCTGGTTTGCGCGCGATCTTGCTCAATTTATGATCGACGACCCCGACGTCATCGACTACACCGCGGCGTTTATCTACATCATTGCCCTCGCCCAGCCTTTCATGGCGGTTGAGATGGCGCTGGCGGGCGCACTGCGCGGCGCAGGTGATACGCGCTTTCCGCTACTCACTACCTTCTGCGGGTTGTTTCTGGGGCGTCTGCTGCCCGCGTGGCTGTTCTACAAGCTTGGGCTGTCGGTGTACTGGATATTCGTCGTCATGCTGTTCGACTACATCCTCAAGGCCACCATGATGATTCTGTACTACAAGTCCCACAAATGGGTGAACGTTAATGTGGCCGCAACGCAGGTAAATTCCACGATTACATAGACAGCGACAAAAAAAATACTTAAAGTTGGAATCTTCGAAAACTAAGTAGGTTCACAGCAGGCCAGCCGCAGAAAGCTGGCGCTATCTGACTGATCTTTATGGATGTAACGCCAAAACAGGGGGACAGCTCTCCGTTCAATAGAACGGCGCAGCATGATGCGAAACGCGCGGCAATTCTGTCTCAGGCCGCCAAGCTGTTTAACTCCAAGGGCTCCCGTGCCACCACGCTCAAGGATATCGCGGAGAGTCTGGGCCTTACCAAAACCAGCCTGTACTACTACGTCAAAACCAAAGAAGAGCTCATCTACCAGTGCTACATGGCGGCATTGGAGCATCATCACGCCACGCTGGACGACATTGAGCGCACCTATAAAGATCCGCTGGAGCGTGCCTCGGCATTTTTTCTACAGCAGTTCGAGAGCTGGCTCGCCGCACGAGATGGGAAAGACGTCTATATCGCCGCGCTACTAGAGATAGCCTCGCTTAAGGGGCCACATCGTGAAGAGGTGGAGAAGCAATACATCCGTATGTTTACGCGCGTGCGCCAATACCTGCGTGATGGTGTTAGCTCAGGCGTATTGCGCAAGGAACTGGAGCCCACATCGGCAACGCGTGCCATTCTGGGCTCCATGGAGTGGATCTTTTACTGGCTGCATGCGGTAGACGACGAAGAAGTTCGCAGCATTGCGCGCCAAGCGATGAATATCCTCGCTCACGGGCTGTGCGCCGACGGCAAAGTCTACGTTCCAACTCCGTTGAGCTTTGAGAACGACAGCCTCATTGGGGCGCAAGGATTCAATCGCGAACAGCAGAACCGGCTCAAACAAATGGCGTTCTATAAAACCGGCACCTGGTTCTTCAACAAGAAGGGGTTCAATGGCTCCTCACTGGACGAGATCGCCGAACACCTCAATGTGAGTAAAGGCGCGTTCTACTATCACATCAAAAACAAGGAAGACCTGCTGTTCAACTGCTATAGCTATTCGCTGGACACCACAGAACGTATCTACGACAAGGCCAGCCAAAGTGATGGCACGGGACTACAGCAGATGGAAGAGGCCTGCCGACGTATCTTCCACGTACAGAATAGCGACGACGGCCCTCTGGTTCGCTACAACACCATCACGTCTCTACCGGCAGACCGACGCAAACTGATACTCAAGCGCACCAACGCAGCCAACTCACGCTTCGGGGACTTTATCCGTCGCGGTATCGATGACGGCAGCCTGCGTGATGAAAGTGTTTTCATCGCACAAAACCTGATTACTGGCGCCATTAATGCCTCCATGGACATCAAGCTGTGGCGCAGGGTCGATAATATTGACGAAGCTGCCATCGACTACTTTGATATCTTTTTCAACGGACTACTACCTCGCAACTGAGCAACACCGGCGAGAGCAACCAAGGATTACCTGTGAGTACTGATCTCGACAAGCTGATCAACTATCTGGAAGTTGAGCAGATCGACAAATACCTGTTTATCGGCAACAGCCCCTCGCGGCCCAGAAGAATCTTCGGCGGGCAGGTACTGGCGCAGGCACTCAATGCAGCCATCAATACCGTTGAGCCCGATCGCACTGCGCACTCCCTGCACGGCTATTTCCTGCGCGGCGGCGATCCCAGCAAACAGATCGTGTTTGAAGTGGACCCTATTCGCGACGGCAGGAGCTTTACCACCCGGCGCGTAGTTGCAAAACAGGATGGACGTGCCATTTTCAATACGTCTATCTCGTTCCAGCTATTCGAAGAGGGCCTGTCACATCAAGCGCAGATGCCAGATGTTCCCGGACCAGAGGGACTGGAAACAGACCACGAGTACTGGCAGATGCTGGCAGAAAAGCACCCGGACAAGTTCGAACCACCGCGCATGATGGCTATCGAGCGCCGCGTGGTTGAACGCCGAGACTACCTGAACCCGCAACCTACTGATCCGGTTCAGCATATGTGGTTCAGGGCACTGGGAGAGGTAGGTGACAATCCGGCAAGGCACCAAACGCTACTGGCCTACATGTCTGATTTCGCGCTACTTAGCGCTGCGCTGCTACCCCACCCCTACACGGGTCAGAGCGAAGGTGTGCAGGTGGCAAGTCTCGATCACGCCATCTGGTTTCACAAACCTGTAAAAGCCAACGAGTATCTGCTGTATACAATGGACAGCCCCTACAGCGGCGGCAGTCGAGGATTCAGTCGGGGGAGTTTTTATTCTCAGGCTGGAGAGTTGGTGGCATCAACCACACAGGAATCACTGATTCGGCTGCGCACCAATAACTAGCGCGAACGCAATCATCAGTTGATCACCGTCGTCATTTCCTGACCGGCACTCACCAACTCCAACGCACCATCACGCAGTGCCAGTTGCGTTATCGATGCATTGTTAGGCCGAAAACACAGTGTTTCCTGCTTGCCGAGGATACTGCCAACGACTGCGTTCAGTACGAGAAAGTGGGTAAAGATCACGGTGTTCTCTGTCAACGCTGTCAGCCCATTGAGAGCCTGTTGACGCCATTGATGCAGAAATTCCGGTTGTTGCTGCCATTGCTCACGCATAAAACCTCGCAACCAATCCTGTCGTTCGCTAAGCGGTACCGGTGACGGAATTTCTGCGAACGACGGGTTAATGGCTACATCAAGCGCTCGTATGCGCGCCAGAGGCTGCGCTGTTTCTACTGCTCTTGCCAACGGACTGCTCACCAGGTTCACGCTGTCACCGAGCTGAGCGTGTAAAGCCTTTCCCGCTGCCTCAGCCTGCTGCCAGCCCAGCTCACTTAAGCCCGGGTCGCTGGATTCAGCCCAGGAAGCGGCTGCTTCGCCATGTCTGACCAGGTAAATCGATATGTCACTCATCGGTAGGTCACCAGGCTTTCGTTCTGCGTTACACCTCGCTCCTGCAAAAATGAACGGTCGTTAAAATACGACAGCGACACGCGATCCCCGCTGTAGAACAACTGCGACACCGAACAGTTAAAAATGGGCTCATAAAACTGGTACGTTTGCTCACCACCCAGACCAAGCACATGCGCCACAACGGTTGCTATCGTGCCGCCGGAAGTGAAGATGGCGATATTCTTACCGGCACCCTCCCTGGCAATCACGTCACTCAGCGCAGCTTTTACACCACCTGAATAGTCGTCCCAACTCTGGATCTGGGGCACATTACATTCGGGAGACACCCAGTAGTTGAAAACCGCATCAATCACTTTCTGGTAGTCCTTGGAGGAGCTCAGTCCGCGATCAACAATCGCCTTTAGCGCGGGAGATTTCTCCATCAACCCGGGCAGCAGGTATTTCAGGTGTTCGTCGTTGCGTATCTCATCAAAGCGGTCATCAACAGTGTGGGTAACCACATTGGGCTGACTCGACAGTGCCAGCTCCGCTGTTTCGCGTTGGCGTAACAGCGCACCGCTATAGGCTGAGTCAAAGTGAATGCCGCAGTCGCGCAGGTAATGTCCGGTGACCTCGGCCTGGCGGCAGCCCAGCTCAGATAGCTTGTCGTAGTCGTCAGAGCCAAAAGACGCCTGGCCATGGCGAATGAGGTAAATACTTGCCATCAGGCAGAATCCTTTTGCTGGTTTATACCGCGATCAAAACTGAGTTTGCGTCGGTAGGGGTAGAACGATTCAACATAGCCGCTTCGAATCTGCTCCTGCAGGCCCTGCCAGAACTCTGCGCGATAAATGTCGCTGTGCATTGCATCGAATACTTTGCGAGCCCGCTGGTTGCCCGAGAAGAACAAACGAAACTCCTCGGGGAAAATATCGTTGGGACCCACGGTATACCAGGGCTGGCTCGCCATTTCCTCTTCTATAGTGCGCGGCTCTGGAATCTTGCGGAAATTGCAATCAACCAACGGCACAATTTCATCATAGTCGTAGAACACAACGCGCCCGTGTCGGGTAACGCCAAAATTCTTGAGCAGCATGTCGCCGGGAAAAATATTGGCAGCCGCCAGTTGCTTGATCGCATTGCCATACTCATCCATAACTGCCACCACCTGATCATCGGTAGCATCCTGCAGATAGAGATTGAGCGGCGTCATACGACGCTCCACATACACATGGCGAATCACCAGTGCTTTGCCATGTTCTTCGATTAACGACGGGGCGACAGCGTGCAACTCCTCCATCAACTCGTCGGAGAAACGATTGCGGGCAAACGCCAGATTCTTGAACTCCTGGGTATCTGCCATTCTACCCACCCGGTCCCAGCGCTTTACCAGGGAGTATTTCTCTTCAACCTGCTTGCGCGTCATATCCTTGGGAGGCGTGAACTTGTCTTTGATAATTTTAAAAACAAAGTCGTAGGAAGGCAGGGTAAACACGCTCATCACCATGCCCTTGATACCGGGCGCGATAATAAACTGGTCGCTGGTCTCTTCCATATGCCGGTAAGCGCAACGATGGTAGTAGGTCTTGCCGTGCTTGTTATAGCCCATCGAGCTATACAACTCAGAGATAGGCTTGGCCGGCATAAGCTGCTGCAAAAACAGCACGTATTGTGAAGGAATGCTGGCATCTACCATGAAGTACGAACGGGTAAAACTGAACACCACACTGAGTTTATCGGCGCCAAACAAAACGGTATCGATGTACACCGCGTTGTCATCATTGTGCAACACAGGCAAAACGAACGGCATCACATCCTTGCCGTTGTGAATGCTGCCAACGATGTAGGCGCCCTTGTTGCGAAAGAAATGATGTTCCAGCACACGCAGCTCAACAGACCCCGTTCCCAGATCGAATCGTGGCGCCAGGTAGCTCTCAAGCAGGTTGACGATACTGGTGATATCGCGCGACTTGTCCTCGTAGGGAATATTAAACGCGTAGTCGCTCAACAGTTCATCGAACAGCTCCGTCAGTGAGCCAGTGAGCTGGTAAACTTTATAGACCTTGCTTACATCCACAGGGGGCATATCGCCCAGCGGGGAGAACACGAATGCGTGCTCGTTACGTATCTTGCGGTGCTTGAAAACGCTGCAGTACACCGAGTTGTAAAACGTCTCGGCGATCTCAAAATTGTCGTGGCCACGAATCAGCTCAGAATAGATACCACGAATTGCGCGCCAGAACTCAAAGCTGTGCAACTCATCGCCGGCGATAAGCTCCACGTAAGGGAGCAGCTGGTTGGTTTTAACTTTATACAGGTCGATGCGCTCGATCGAAGCCTGCTGCATCTCCTGCCACTGGGCATTCTCAAACCGCGAACGTGCTGCCAGAGTCATGTTCTGAAACTCTGCAAAATACGATTCAAAGCCGTTGAGAATCGTGCGCGCGAACCGCTCTCTGCGCTCCATTTCTCAGCTCCCTGAGTGCAAGGTTGTCAGGACGCCTTGATATCCATCAGGCCTGTAAAACGACGCCTCAGTTTACGCATACCACCCAGCCAGCGATCGTAATTTTCCGTCTTGCCCGCGCGGTACTGATCTACCTGAGGGTGGGGAAGAATCAAAAACTGCCCGACCTCAATGCCTTTTACCACGGCATCGGCAACCTCAGCAGGTGTAATGATGCCATCAACGCCGGCAGTACCACCGTTCTCCACACCACCGATCATTCGCGTCTGTACTGCTTGCGGGCACAGGCAGGAGACTTTTACACCGTCATCCCCATGCGTAATCAACAGCGACTCTGCAAATCCAACCGCAGCGTGCTTGGTCGTGGAATAGGCGGCATCCCCGACCTGACTGAGCAATCCGGCAGCTGACGCAGTAT
>CALINF010000319.1 GCA_938045215.1 uncultured Halieaceae bacterium
GAGAACTTTTTTGGCAAATCCACCAGCGCAGAGCCATCCCCCACGCGCATTGAACACCCCTTCGTAAAATCAGATCTGGCTACTATCGAGGGTTACGAATTGGCGGCAGCCGGTTACCAGGGCGTCTGGGCAAATGAGAACACTCGCGAAGCCATTTTCGATGCTATGGAGCGCAAAGAAACCTACGCTACAACAGGACCACGTATTCCCGTACGCTTCTTTGGTGGCTGGAACTTCACCGAAGAAGATCTGCGCAGCAGAGCACCAGCCTTCAGAGGCTACGAGAAGGGAGTTCCCATGGGATCCGACCTTCCCGCTGCGGAAGGTGACGCACCTACATTCATGGTTTACGCACTGAGAGACCCCGTGGGGGCAAACCTCGATCGTATTCAAATCGTAAAGGGATGGATGGACTCAACAGGCAAGACACACGAAAAAGTATATGACGTTGTTTGGTCAGACGACCGCACTCCAGATGCGAATGGCAAGCTCCCGCCGGTAGGCAATACCGTGGACCTGCAAGCCGCTAACTGGACCAACACAATAGGCGCGTCAGAGCTGGCAACGGTGTGGAAAGATCCGGACTTTGATCGCAACGATCAGGCGTTCTATTACGCTCGCGTCATTGAGATACCAACACCACGCTGGATTGTGTACGACGCGGTTCGTTATGGGGCTAAAATTCCCGACGGCGCTACCAAGATTCACCAGGAGCGCGCCTACACATCGCCAATCTGGTATGCGCCCTGATAACAGGCACGTGTAGATTCAACGCTTACACTGAACAATACGGTAAGCATGCGTGCAAAAGAGTAGACGGCGCTGCCTGATCGGCGCCCTACTCTGGCTCTTGTATTGCACAAAGAAGGCGGCTCAGCCTTTCAGAAGCCTTGATGTCGCTGTACGCTTCCACGTAAGGCTCGCCCTACTACCCCGCCGGTACATACCGTCCGGCCCAGAATCCAGATACTAGCCGTCCCTCTCACAGAGCATCCGCGTTACAACCGGGTAGTAAGCAGTTCGATACTGCGAGGACTAAGCAGATCTGTTGAATTATGCGCATATCTAGCCAAGCCAGTACGTATCGTAGAAGAAAAACACCGTGATAATGCAGCTAGCAAAGATCACAAATCGACGCACCATATGCTGCGGGAGACGTCTGGATAAACGCGCCGAAAAATAGCCCCCTGCCAGCGTACCCAGCAACAACACAGTTCCTGCATACCAGGCAATAACGCCATCGTGGATAAACAACGCAATCGCTACAATCGACACAGTCGACGAGATCAGCAGTTTCAACCCATTCATGGAGTTGATATCGGTATAGCCTGCAAGCGTGAGATAACTCAATGCAATAATCCCAAGCCCCGCATTAAAAAATCCACCATAGGTACAGATACCGAGCAAGAGGAACGCCATCATTGCAGCGCCAGCGATCGATGCATGGCGATGGGTACCAGCCCACCTTTTGAAGATGCTATTTATTTGTGCACCAAAAACAAACAGCGTTGTGGCCAGCAATAGCAGCCAGGGAATTGCTTCTGTGAACAGCGTTTCGGACGTTTGCAACAACAACCACGCGCCTAAAATCCCTCCACAAAAGCTGATGAACAAGATTCTGGGGAGCACAGATCGATGGGCCAGAAGGTCGCGCCGAAAAGCGAACGCGCCACTCATATATCCTGCGCACGATGCATAAGTGTTGGTAGCATTCGCCGTAATCGGAGGCACGCCAACAAACAATAGAGCAGGAAAGGTAATAAAACTGCCACCGCCGGCACTCGAATTGATTACTCCACCGGAAAAGCCGGCAACAAACAGGAACAATAGCTCCACGGTGGGCAAGGGGATGGCGAGCTCCTGAATGGTTGATATAGAAACCAGGGTCATGCTACTTCATTGCCAAAACATAGTGCCACTAGTATTTGTCAAAGAGTCTCAGCGAAGCGTTCGTAGTTGCAGCTCTCAAGAGCTGTGAGACATTCCCCGCGCCGGGAGTACTGAGCGAAAGATAGCCTCTTCGCTATTCCCCGGAAAGCCCAAAATAATCGAGTGTATAAGTGTTACTATTCGAACTTCGGACAATCACAACGTGCACCTCCTTATGCTCAGGACCATCACTTCAAGCAGACTAAGCTAATGACAGAGACCACTGGGATAAGGGTAATCTATGAAGATTCAGTCGTCAGACTGATATTCAACCGACCAAAGCAATTGAATGCGCTGAATGATGACATTCGGAAAGTTATCGCCTCAACGCTAAACGACTTGATGGAACGGCCTGATATCCGGTTGCTTGTCATCAGTGGTGAAGGAAAGTCTTTTTGTTCTGGAGCGGATTTAAAGACAACCTCCTATCCAAAGGTCGAAGGAGATTGGTCTACGCGACGGAACAGAACCGCCACCTGGCAACGTGTGCTTGAACAACTGGACCGCATTCCACAGGTTACGATTGCATCGATTCAAGGCCATGTCATCGGCGGCGGCGCCCTGCTTGCAACCGCCTGCGATTTTAGAGTCATATCAGAGGATGTCGTATTCCGCATTCCCGAACTCGCGCTAGGTATTCCCAACGTGTGGAACGGCACGCCATTGTTGGTACGGGAAGTAGGTCTGCCAACCGCGCGGGACTGGATAATGACGGCTAGAAAAGTCGACGCTGCAGAACTCAAACAGAGTGGTTGGGCACAACGCATCGCATCACCAGAAGAGTTGAATGAAGTTACCGAGACGCTCATTGACGAACTAATCGCTGTACCCGCTGCTTCCCTGGCCATGACGCGGTCGATGACTTCCGCGCTGGGGCGTTCAGCATCCGGGATGGCAATGGGGTGGGCAGATGCCGATTTACAGCAATGGGCTTTTACCGAAGAAGAATACAAGGAAACGATTCGCAGCTATACGCAGAGCGTATCCGACAAGTTCAAGAAATAGCCGATAGCGTTTATCAACGTACTTGCATGAGTATAAGTGAGCGCTTGTTCTGCCTATAATTGCATATGAAACGGCCGACTCAGCAATATTGTGATACCCCTAATCGATCCAGTAGTGAGCGATTTTTCAGCGTAGCAAGAAATCAATCTTAAGGATTTTTATGCCAACCTATTTAGTCTCTGCATTTATCGCCTTGTTCCTTTGCGTGTCGTTGGCAACGGCAGAAGAAACCACTATCTTGGTGAATGCAGATAACTACGCCAGCGCAGAAGCGGCCTTTCAGTTTGAAGGCATGGTAAAAAGAACGGGAGGCATCAATAAACTGGCGCATGTGAGGCAGCCCATCCCAATCGATAGGCAGCGCAACATGCAGATGAATCGGGATACGATTTACAGCTCTGCAGTGGTCGATATATCCAAAGGCGCTAGCGTCTCCTTTCCCAATAGCGGCGATCGCTATATGTCTATCGCCATCATCAACGAAGACAACTACACCACTGCCGTCTATCACGGAGGTGAAGACATTGAGTTGACTGCGCAGGATCACGGCACGCCTTTTGTAGCAGTGATTGCTCGTGTTCTGGTAGACGCCAATGATCCGCAAGACATCAAGATCGCCAATGCTCTGCAGGATAAAATTACGATAACCGCGCTCTCTTCACGTGAATACCGGCGTGCCAACTACGACACAGAAAGCCGAAAAACGACGCGCGAGTTGTTTCGACAATTGGGGGCGGGCATTGGTGATGCATCGTTTTGCAATGGCAAAGAGGCGGAGGTAAAAGAAACACGCCACAAGATTTGTGCTGCTATTGGCTGGGGTGGTCTACCCACCTATGAGGTGGTGTATGCAAAGAATCAGGAGGCACGCGCCCTGGGTGACTACCAGCTTCAGCTGAAGGATGTGCCCGTAGAGGGCTTCTGGTCTATCAGCATTTACAATGACAAAG
>CALINF010000320.1 GCA_938045215.1 uncultured Halieaceae bacterium
TCAGATTCCGCGGCAGGTATTTGGACCGGTGGATCGGGTTTGAATCGACCAGACCTACGAGCAACTCCATCTCAACGCCTGTCTCGACCTTACTAAAAGGAACCAACAAACCAAACAGTCCAGTCGCTTTGCCCTCGACCCCATCGGCGACAATTTTGCCACTGGATAGGGTCAAACGCTCTTCGTCCCAGTCAATTCCGATCGTGCCGTACAATTCGTTATAACGTAGCGGATTGTCATAAATCGTGGGAAACGCTAACTCAAACATTTGGGAGTCAAGAATGACCGAGCCAGTGCCGGGTGACAGCTCCAGATACCCATTGGCCGACGTGACACCAGGCGCACCTTTCCAGGATTCCACTGCCAACTCTTCAAAGTTGGCTGTGAATTGCCAGCCAGTGCTTAACTGGGATGTATCTTCAATACTGTACTCAATCGTAGCAAGTTGGCCCTGCGGCGCTAGAGTGTCCAACACGCTGGACAGCCCCTCGGGCATAGTGCCACTGTCGATCAACAGTTGATTCACCGCGGTCAGGTCCAGTTTCTGTGCGCGCACTCGCATCGAGTCGCCCCACCCGTCTACTTGCACCCTCGGGACAGACAAGGTCGTTCCACCATCATTGAGGTCAACCTGCGAGGCAAACACGCTCCACAAGTTGCGTTGCTCGACAAAAGACCCACCAAAGGAGAGCGCCTGGACAGGCACGCGCCAGCTATCATTCCGGGCTCGAATATCCAGCGCGTCTGCATCAACCTGAACGTCTATTGAAGACGAACCATCTTGCCACTCGACCCAGGCCTCAAACTCGGCCTGGCCAGAAACAACCAGATCCGACTGCAGGCTCACTGGCATCAAGTTCACAAAACTGGCCAGTTGAGGCACTTGTGTATGAATATAGATGTCGCCATCGTAGACCGCGCTATCGAAGGGATCTCCCACGCCATCCACCAACACCTTAACAATCGCACCTTCCGAGGACGTCAAGGTGGCCCCAAGCTGTCTACGCGACCCCTCTCGTCGCAGTAGCAGGTCTAGCTTGAACGCTCGCTCAGAACGATCGGGCAAGCCCACGATCAAGCTGTTACCAACGAGTTCAATCTGCGTCACATTGGCAATAAACGCCTCAAGCCAGGCATTGAGCCTGCCACTGCCATCACTTTCAAAACCGGCCATGTCCCATGCACCGGACTCATCGACGAACGCATGCAAGGTGAGATTCTCCAGGCGGAGTGCGCTGGATTGCAGACTGCGTGTCTGCAAGCTCGATAGAACATCAATAGACAGACGACCTTCTACCAACTCGAGCGGGCTTTCAGGGGATTCGGGGAAGGACAGCCGCAGGTCAGACAGCACAAGCTCTGGAGTAAACATCCGCCAATCGCCGCTCACATGCTTGGCTTCTACCCGAAAGGGCAGGCGCGAATTCAATTGCGCAAGAATGTCATCCTGATAGGCGCTGACCACACCCATTGCAAAGCGACCCACGCTGACATAGATGGCGAGCATTACGACCACGCCAACGCCAAGGGCCCAGAGGACTCGGCTCAATTTGTGAAAAGCTGATATTTCCAATGCCGCGCTAACGCCTTGTCTTGCGAACGCCGGCTTATTCCGGCGGACACCCTAGTTTAGAGCAGGACGATGTCAAAGTGTTCCTGAGAATAACCGGGTTCGACCCGGAAACTAATCGTCTTGCCAATAAACTCCTCAAGATCTGCCACATTTGCCGATTCTTCATCCAGCAATCGATCAACAACACCCTGTGCAGCCAGCACCATCAGATTGTCGTTATCATAGGCGCGTGCATCACGCATAATCTCACGAAAGATCTCAAAGCACACAGTGTCAGCGGTTTTAACAACGCCCCTACCTGAACACACGGGGCAGTCCTCGCATAGAATATGCTCCAGACTCTCGCGAGTGCGCTTGCGCGTCATTTCCACCAGCCCAAGGTCGGATACGCCGGTTATCTTGTTACGCGCAGGATCTCGCAACATCGCTTTCTCCAGAGCTCTATGAACCTGCCTGCGATGCTCCTCGTCCTGCATGTCGATGAAATCCACGATAATGATGCCTCCCAGATTGCGCACCCTGAGCTGCCGAGCCAACGTGGTGGCTGCCTCAAGGTTGGTCTTGAAGATCGTTTCCTCCAGGTTGCGCCTGCCGACAAAAGAGCCTGTATTCACATCTATCGTTGTCATCGCCTCAGTCTGATCAATAATGAGATGTCCGCCAGACTTGAGATCGACCTTGCGATCGAGCGCTTTGCGGATCTCTTCCTCGATACCGTGTATGTCAAAAAGTGGACGATCGCCGTGATAGTGCTCCAGCAATGCGGCCACTTCAGGGACATAGGCGTCGCAGAACACACGCAGCGCTTCGTAGCTTTCGCGGCTGTCGATACGGATTTTTTCAACACCCGGCCTCGCCAGGTCACGGATGGTGCGCAAATGCAGGGGCAGATCTTCATACAGCAGTTCCGGCTTGGTCGCGGAACTGGCTCGACGCGAAACCGCGCTCCAAAGACGCTTGAGAAACCGCAGGTCAACCAGAATCTCTTCCAGACCAACGCCTTCAGCGGCCGTTCTGAGTATAAAGCCGTTCGGTGTATCAAGTGGTTCTTGCTGGAGACCCTCAGCAAGCAATTTCTGAAGCCGCTCTCGTTCATCGGGATCATCGATCTGCTGCGACACACCCACATGATCGCCACCGGGCATGTACACAAGGTACCGTGATGAAACAGACAGCTCGGTGGTCAACCGTGCACCCTTGCTACCCAGAGGATCCTTCGCAACCTGCACAACCACCTTTTTACCATCGTGCAAATGGTCTGTGATGGAGGCCTGCGACTTTGCTGCTGCGCTGCCACCGACGATATCAGCAACATGAATAAAGCCATTGCGATCTGTACCCAGATCAATGAAGGCTGCCTGCATTCCGGGCATCACTCTGACAACCTTACCGGCATATATGTTACCCACATGTCCGCGATTGGCGCTGCGTTCGATATGAATATCCTGGGTTGCGCCATTTTCTACCAAAGCGACACGTGTCTCCATTGGCGTGACGTTTACCAGAATTTCCTCACTCATAGCACA
Organism: uncultured Halieaceae bacterium; assembly: GCA_938045215.1. Classification (GTDB taxonomy): domain Bacteria; phylum Pseudomonadota; class Gammaproteobacteria; order Pseudomonadales; family Halieaceae; genus CALINF01. The sequence goes on from CALINF010000320.1 coordinate 3,100, forward strand.
GCCTCATCTTCGGCAGATGGATCGAGCGTTGAAACACAACCGAAGCGGCCCAGCAACGCGCGAGTTTCACACAAGGGCAGGCCAACAACATTACTGTAGCTACCGTCAATACGACTGACCAATGCGCCTCCAAGTCCTTGAATACCATACCCCCCGGCTTTGTCCCAGGGTTCATCAGTAGTGAGATAGGCCTCACAGGTGCGCCGATCCAGGGCTGAAAAAGTCACCTGAGTATTCACTCGTTCCACATGAATCTCGTCTACGCTCCAGATGCAGATAGCCGTCATTACGGTATGCGTACGCCCGCTCAGGCGAGCCAGCATGGCCAGACCATCAAAGCGGTCCCGTGGCTTGCCGAGAATATCGTCATCGATGACAACGCTGGTATCAGCCGCCAACACCAATGTATGTGCGCTGGAGCAGGATTGCGCCACCACCTGCGCCTTGGTCTTTGCCATGCGCTCAACATAGTCAGTGGGACTCTCACCAGACATCACTGACTCATCGATATCCGCAGGCTCACACCGATACTGCACGCCCAAAAGATCAAGCAAATCGCGCCGTCTGGGTGACGCAGAGGCAAGAATAAGTTCTCGATCATTCATATCAGGTTACCCTGTAGAAACGGCGCAGGCCACGCAGACCGTGCAACACCAGCGGCCACAGCAGGGCACTGGAACATGCGGGCAGCAGAAACAGTAGCGACTGAGCGCCGGCACCTTCGAGGTTTTGCACCCATTGGCAGATCAACTGATTGATGCCAACCAGCACAAACACCACCGCAGCCTGTTGCCACAAACTGAATACGCGCAATCGTTGGTAGAGCACCAGTGCCAGCAACGACACCACGACGAGGGCAAATGCATTCTGCCCCAACACGGCGCCTTCGAGAACATCCATGGCTATGCCAATCACCAAAGCGGTGATTATGCCCACGCGGTGTGGCAGCGCTATCGTCCAGTAGATCACGGCAAGCGCGACCCACTCGGGGCGCCCCCACACGGACCAGGCAGGCATGGGCGTTACCGCAAGAATCAGCGCCACCAGAAAAGACAACAAGATCACCCAATACGCGTTGATCCCCTCTTGCATGCTCAGTCGTCACCGGGGGAATCTGAGCTGAATACCAGCAGTACGTGCCGGCTGCGATCGAGTGCAGCGGTAGGTTTAGCCAGTATGCGCGCGAACGGCTGTCCCGGATCACGCTCTACTTCGACCACGGTAGCCACTGGATAACCCGTGGGAAATCGTCCACCAAGACCGGAGCTCTCCAGTAGGTCACCCACCTGAATATCGGTCGTTGCCGCTACGTGCCTGATTTCCAGCCGGTCGAGAGAACCCACACCCTCAGCAATAGCTCGCACGCCGTTGCGATTGACCTGCACGGGCAGGGAATGCGTGGAATCAGTGATTAACAGCACGCGGGAGGTTAACTCGCCCACCTCCACAACCTGCCCAACCAGGCCATCGGAGTCGATCAACGGCTGGCCCAGGTAAACAGCATCTGCTTCGCCTTTGTCCAATACCACTTGGTGGCGAACCGGGTCGGGTGATACACCAATCAATTCGGCTACCAGCACATCGTCACGCAACAGCGCTGTGGAATTGAGCAAGGCACGCAGGCGCGTGTTGTCTGCTTGCAGGGAGGCCATCTGCAGGGAACGACCCTGCATCACCAGGTTCTCGCGACGCAGGCGCTCGGTTTCCTGCAACAGATCATCGCGCGATTGAAGATGGGTTTCCTGCCACTGCCCAATCCGCGTTGGCAGATCGGCAATCCAGTAAATCGGGGTGAGCAGAGTGTCCAGTGCACCCCTGGCATAGCCCAATCGGTTGTAGCGAAGGTCAGCGATGACTAGCGCGATCACAACGAGAGCCGCAATGATCAGGCGCATTCCAAATTGAGACTCTTTGACAAATAGCGGCTTGATGTCAGCTCCTGCAATGTCCGGGCAGCACCTGTCGCTGAAGATTACTCGGTAGACAACAGGTCGATGGTATGACGATCCATATATTCCATAGCGCGACCGCCACCGCGGGCTACACAGGTCAGGGGATCTTCCGCCACAATCACCGGCAACCCGGTTTCCTCAGAAATCAGCCGATCAAGATCACGGAGCAAAGCACCACCGCCGGTAAGTACAATACCGCTCTCGGCTATATCTGCCGCCAGTTCCGGTGGCGACTGCTCCAAAGCTGACTTCACAGCCTGCACGATAGAAGACAATGGATCGCCCAGTGCTTCAAGAATCTCATCACTGTTGAGCGTAAAGCTGCGCGGCACGCCCTCAGCAAGATTGCGGCCTCGCACATCGATTACTCGCAGTTCACTGCCGGCATACGCACAGCCGACTTCTGTTTTGATACGCTCTGCGGTGGCATCACCAATCAGGCTGCCGTAGCGCCTTCGCACATGCGACACAATCGCCTCGTCGAAGCGATCACCACCGACCCGGATAGAATCGCGATACACCACGCCGTTAAGGGAAATGATAGCCACCTCCGTCGTGCCGCCGCCGATATCGACAACCATACAGCCGGTCGCCTCTTCGACATTGAGGCCCGCACCGATGGCCGCTGCCATGGGCTCTTCTATCAGGCGAACCTCGCGAGCACCGGCGCTCAGAGCCGATTCACGAATCGCGCGTCGCTCGACCTGCGTTGACATGCAGGGCACGCAAACCAGAACACGCGGACTGGGGCGAATAAAGCGAGTTTCGTGCACCTTGGCGATAAAATGCTGGAGCATTTTTTCGGTGACCTGAAAGTCGGCAATCACACCGTCCTTCAATGGTCGGATAGCCGTAATATTACCGGGCGTTCTACCTAGCATTCGCTTGGCCTCGGTACCGACCGCTTCGATGGTCTTTTGACCGTTGTGAATACGGATGGCAACTACGGAAGGCTCGTCCAGCACTATGCCTTGATCGCGCACATAAATGAGAGTGTTGGCTGTACCCAGATCTATGGACAGATCGTTGGAGAACAGCCCACGTAATTTCTTTAGCATTAAATTTTTACTACCTATTGACTACAACTGCCAGGATCCCTGGAGGGCTGTTCCTAGACATAGGCCTGTCACATCGCGGGTGGAAGTCCCCATGAAAGCGAGTGGCTTTTGCATTGTTATTCTGGCCTCGAAAAGGTGAGGCAACTGTATCAACCACAGGGATTTTGGGCAAGGCGCAAATGTGATAAGTTTACGCCCCCGTCACACTTGTGACGCGTACTTTCCGGGTTTTAAACATGTCTATTGAACAGTCCGATATCCAGAGCATTGCTGAGCTGGCGCGTATTCGCGTCAGGGACGACCAACTTGAGGAGGTCACCGGCCGTATTCGCGACATCCTGAGCATGGTCGACCAATTGCAGGCGGCCGATACAGCCAATGTCGAACCCATGGCAAACCCACTGGATGCCACTGCGCGCCTGCGCGCAGACGAAGTGACCGAGACCAACCGAAGAGATGCTTTCCAGGCCATAGCACCAGCCGTGGAGAATGGGCTCTATCTGGTACCTAAAGTTATCGAGTGAATACGCCCTACCCGACCAGGACACCACTACATGATTAATCATACGGTCGCTCAGTTGATGCACGGACTGAGCGAGAAGCAGTTTTCCAGTGAAGAGCTAACCAGAGCATTCCTTGACCGCATTGAGGCGCTCAATGGCTCACTCAATAGCTTTATTACTGTTGATCCAGATAGCGCTATAAACGCCGCTCGCAAGGCCGATGAGCAGCGCGCGTCGGGTACTGCAAGAGCGCTGACCGGTGTGCCCGTCGCGCACAAGGACATCTTTTGCACAGCAGGTATGAAAACCAGCTGCGGGTCGCGCATGCTCGATAACTTTGTCCCACCCTACGACGCCACCCTGATCCAGAGATTTCACGAGCAGGGCTGCGTGTTACTGGGCAAAACAAATATGGACGAGTTTGCTATGGGCTCTTCCAACGAAAACAGCTTTTATGGTCCCGCCCTGAACCCATGGAATACACAGTGCGTACCCGGCGGCTCATCCGGTGGGTCTGCCGCCGCTGTGGCAGCGGGCATGGCGCCCGCGGCTACAGGCACCGATACCGGGGGGTCTATCCGTCAGCCGGCCGCATTTTGCGGCATAACCGGGCTAAAACCCACCTATGGCAGAGTGTCTCGACTGGGCATGGTGGCTTTCGCCTCCAGCCTCGACCAGGCAGGCCCAATGGCGCGTACCGCAGAAGACTGCGCGTTACTGCTCAATGTTATGGCTGGCCATGACCCGGGAGATTCCACCTCTGCGACCGAGTCAGTTCCAGACTATACCGCTGCTCTGGAGGGCTCTTTGGAAGGTTTACGCATCGGCCTGCCATCGCAGTACTTTGGGTCTGGATTGGATGCACAAACGGGGCAGTGTATCGAGGAGGCACTCAAGGTTCTCGAGCAGCGAGGCGCCATCCTGAAAGAAGTCAGTCTCCCCCACAGCGATCTTACGATTCCAACTTACTACATCGTCGCACCCGCTGAGGCGTCCACCAACCTGTCGCGTTTTGATGGTGTGCGCTACGGCTATCGTTGTGAGAACCCTGTCGACCTGCATGACCTGTACACACGTACCCGTGAGGAAGGCTTTGGTGACGAGGTCAAGAGACGCATCCTCGTTGGCACTTACGCGCTGTCGGCTGGATATTACGATGCCTACTATCGCAAGGCCCAGCAGGCTCGCAGGTTGATCCGGCAGGACTTTCTGGATTGCTTCGAGAACGTCGACATCATCGCAGGACCGACAACACCGGGTCCCGCGTTTGCACTGGGCGCCAAGTCCGATGACCCTGTCAGCATGTATCTGGAGGATGTGTATACCCTCGCAGTAAACCTCGCAGGCCTTCCCGGCATGTCAGTACCCGCCGGACTGGTCGATGGCAAACCCGTCGGTTTGCAGCTGATCGGCCAGCACTTCGGCGAGTCTACCTTGCTAAACGTGGCGCACCAATTCCAGCTAGCGACCGATTGGCACCTGCAACAGCCCCAACTGAACCTCGGGGAGATAAGCTGATGCCCTGGGAAACTGTTATCGGCCTTGAAGTGCATCTCCAGCTTGCCACCCGCTCCAAGATCTTCTCTGGTTCCTCCACAGCGTTTGGCGCGGAGCCCAACACGCAGGCTAGCGCCGTAGACCTGGCTATGCCGGG
>CALINF010000321.1 GCA_938045215.1 uncultured Halieaceae bacterium
AAACGGCTTAAAAGGGTTACACCTTGAATAGATGCGCGATAAGGTTAGAGCAAGCATGAGACGGATTATCACCTAGGACAGCCTGATGAACACTATTGAAGCGTATGGATCACGACACTTCGAATGAAAAACGGGGATAGCAACAAGGAACGTATCACAGCGCTGATACTCGCTGGAGGCGCAGGCCGGCGCGCGGGAGGACTCGACAAGGGACTTATCCTCTATAAAGGCAAGCCTTTGATTCAACACGTTCTTGATCGACTGACGCCACAAGTAGATGAGGTCATTGTTAGCTGCAATCGTAACGCCGCTGACTATAAAGCGCACTGCACGCGACTCGTGTCTGACACCAGAGTGGGCTATCTGGGTCCACTGGCTGGTATTGAATCGGCCCTGTCTGTCATTGAAACGCCTTATGTCCTGATCAGTCCCTGCGACACTCCGCACCTTCCACTGGATCTGGTAGGACGTTTGCAGCATGCGGCCGATGTAGATACAACGACACCGGTAGCAGCCTGTATCGCCAACGATGGCAATCGCGACCATTATTTGCATGCACTGGTCAAGCGAGAGGCCCTGAGTACGGTGGTAGACGAGCTGAATCAGGGGCAGCGTGCCGTGCGGCATTGGCTGTTCAAGATGGATCTCGCCAGGGCAGATTTTTCAGACTGCCCCAACGCTTTCCAGAACGTCAACAGGCTGTAGCACAGCACTGTTATGACAGGTAGCTTCCAACCGAATGTCACCTAAAGAAAACCCGCCAAAATTGCTTTCGGCGGGTTTGCGATGAGACCTCGGTAAGGTCCTGGCGAATCTCTATTTCTTCTTGGCTTTTGCTTTAGCCTTGGACTTTGCTTTGGCCTTGGGCTTCGCTTTGGCCTTGGGCTTCGCTTTGGCCTTGGGCTTCGCTTTGGCCTTGGGCTTCGCTTTGGCCTTGGGCTTCGCTTTGGCCTTGGGCTTCGCTTTGGCTTTGGGCTTTGCTTTAGCCTTAGTGGGCTTTGCTTTCTTCTTAGTCGATTTCTTGGCAGTCGCCTTTAGTTTTGCTTCTGCCTTCTTCTGCAGCGCCTTCAGCTTTGACGCCGCCTTTTTCTCTGCGGCCTTAACCTGCGCCATCAACTTCTTCTCTGCTGCGGCCAGCTTTTTAGCATCTGCCTTGGCTCGCGCCTTCGCCCACTTGTCAGCATGTGCAGCAAGTGCCTTGGCCTTATCAAGCTCGGCTTTTGCAGCCAGCTCGGCTTTTCGGGCCATCACTTTCTCTTTTGCCGCCAGTTCAGCCGCCTTAACTTTCGCGGCCGTCATTACGTGAGTCGCACGATGCTTGGCGGCATCGACACGCTCTCGCATCGCTTTAACTCGTGCACTAGTTTTAGCTGAAGCGTTGGCAGCCGCTTTCGCCGCTCGCTTGTCTGCTGCCTTCTTGGTTTTCGCTGCTTTCTTACGAGCTGCTTCTACCTTTTTTCTCGCTGCTGCAAGCGACTTCTTTTCAGCATCAACGGCCTTCTGCAATTTCGCCAGCACCTCATTGGCACGCTTCACCGCCGGTGATACTGCCGCGGCTTTCTTCGCTGGTGCTTTCCGTTTTGCTGCGACTTTTTTCTTCGCAGGTGCTTTGCGTTTTGCAGGCGCCTTGCGTGTTTTAGTTGCTACCTTCTTTTTTGCGGTTGCCATTGCGCTGATCTCCACAGTAATTATTCAAATGGTACGCCTTAAAAGTATCAACAAAACACACGCTGTACAACAATTGAGCAGCTATGTGATGGGCTCGGTAACCGTGCATTTTCAGACTATTTTTACCTACACAGAGCAACGCCCATGAAACAGAGTGGCTGGCGGCGAAACCCCTATCACACGATAGGCTATATATATAGATCGAAAGGCACGCAGAGAAAGACTAAACGCTAACAAAGTGACAGGTGCCGTGTCTAACACCACAAAAAACATGGGACATTCTGTAGGAAATTATTTTTGGGAATATTGTTATTTTTTTAGCAAAGGCGGGGGGAAATGAAAATGGGGAGCAAGCTCCCCATTTTTACTCACACCATCTGAAGTTTATTCAGACAGCGAAGCGAGCACCTGCTGCTTGATTTCATCCACCGTGCCGACACCTGGTACACGATGATACTTCGGCGCATCGTCACCTGACATATCCTGATAGAAACTGATCAGAGGGCTAGTCTGCGATTGATAAACATCCAGTCGACGCCTGACCGTTTCTTCGTGATCGTCATCGCGCTGCACCAGAGGTTCACCTGTTTCGTCATCGACACCTTCCACCTTCGGTGGATTGTATAACAGGTGGTATACACGTCCCGACCCTGGATGGACACGACGACCACTCAGTCGAGCCACGATCTCTTCATCGTCGACCGCTATTTCGAGCACGTGATCGATGACAACGCCCGCCTGCACCATGGACTCGGCCTGCGGGATAGTTCTGGGGAATCCGTCAAATAGAAACCCATCAACACAATCGGGCTCCGCGATGCGCTCTTTCACCAAACCGATGATAATGTCATCTGACACAAGACCACCTGAATCCATTACCTCTTTCGCTTTCAACCCCAGCTCTGTGCCTGCCTTCACCGCGGCGCGCAACATGTCACCCGTAGATATCTGTGGAATAGAATATTTCTCACTAATAAACTGGGCTTGGGTACCTTTGCCAGCACCGGGTGCACCTAGAAGTATCAATCGCATTAAAGGGTGTCCTCAAGTTTTCAGCCAGCGATACTGCCGGCTGTCGTGTGGATTTAGGGGTCGTTAACGCGACCCAGGCGCCTCTTCAGGAGAGGGAGTCTTCCGGCTAGCGTGCCTGCGGAAGGAGGTAAACCTTACACAGCCGATGCGCGCTGCACAAGTGCAGAACTAGTCTGTCTCGCTCAACTTGGCAGAGCGCCATAGTGCCTCCATTTCAGCCTGCGACAGATCAGCAAAGTTGTCCTTGCGCACGGCAGCCATGTTCTCCATCTGCCGAAAGCGCCTTTCGAACTTGGAAGATGCCTGTCGTAATACTGACTCAGCATCTCTGTCTATCTGTCGCGCCAGATTCACAGCGGTAAACAACACATCGCCCAACTCATCAACCACAGCAGACTCTTCACCTGCGGCAAGCGCCGCACGTAGCTCCGCGACCTCCTCCTCCAGTTTGTCCAGAACCTCATCGGGGCTGTGCCAGTCAAACCCAACCCGCGCGGCCCGCTTCTGCAGTTTTTGCGCTCTTGGCAGAGCTGGCAGTGCTACCGGGACATCTGCCAGCACACCGGCTTGAGACTTTTCCTTACGTTCAGACTCCTTGATGGACTCCCAGCTGTGCTTCACGTCTTCCACCGACACACTGGCATCTACAACACCATCGATGTCGGCATTGGCAAATACATGGGGGTGGCGTCGAATCAGCTTTGATACAAGAGTGTCAATTACGCTATCCAAGGTAAACAGCCCCTTTTCCTTACCCAGTTGGGAGTAGAAAATCACCTGGAAAAGCACATCGCCGAGCTCCTCCGCGACATGTGGAAAATCTTCCTGCTCGATTGCCTCCGCCAGCTCGTAGCATTCTTCCAGAGTGGAGGGAACGATGCTGTTGAAATCCTGCTTGATATCCCAGGGACAACCCGTTGCAGGATCTCGCAGACGCTCCATCACCCGCTGCAGGTCTGCCAGACTGTATTGGCTTGTCATCGCACCACTCTCCAAAATACAAGTACTACTCAGATAGTCGGACAGCACTACTGATGTTTTTCAAACGATTCAACCGCTCAAGCAGGCGCGACAAAGAACCGAGGTTCTGCACCTCTACGGTCAGTCGCATGGTGGCGGTATGGGTCTTTCGATTACTCTGCGTCTGGATACCCAACACATTGATCCGCGCATTGGCGAGCATTTCAGTGACGTCGCGCAGTAGCCCCTGACGATCATAGGCTTCTATGGCTATCTCTACCTGGTAACTATCCTCTGGCGAGGCACCCCAGGTCACTTCGATCACACGTTCTGGCGACGTGTCCAATAGATGAATCAGGCGGGCACAATCGGCACGATGAATGCTCACGCCCCGACCCTGGGTAATAAAACCGGCGATGGCATCACCAGGCACGGGTTTGCAGCAGCCAGCCATGTGTGTGAGGAGGTTTCCGACACCTTGTACTCTGACCTGATCACGAAAGGCACTGGTCGAAGGTCCTTCCATTTTAAGCTTGGGCTCGCTGGGTGCTCCAAACATGCTCTGCGCTGCATTCATCACCTGCGACGCGGTGATGTCTCCCGCACCTACCGCTGCATACATATCTTCTACAGTAGGTAACTGTACTTTTGCTGCTACTCGCTTGTAGTCGATGCTGGTCAATGCCAAACGCTTGAAGTCGCGTTCGAGCAACTGACGACCGGCATCGATATTTTCGTCGCGGGCTCTGGCTTTGAACCAGTGCTGTACTTTGGCGCGCGCTCGTGACGTTCGCAGGTATCCCAGTCCAGGCTGCAACCAATCGCGCTTGGGTTCTCCATCTTTGCTTGTCAGTATCTCCACGCGCTCGCCGGTCACCAGGGTATAGGTCAGCGGCACTATAGAGCCATTGACCTTGGCGCCCCGGCAACGATGACCTACCTCGGTATGCACATGGTAAGCAAAATCAAGCGGGGTCGCTCCCTGTGCAAGATTCACCACATCACCCTGAGGCGTGAAAATATAGACACGATCCTGAGCAATATCGAAGCTGAACTGTTCCGCTACACTCTCGTTGTCACCCGTTTCCTCATGCCAGTCCAGTACCTGACGCAGCCAGGCTATCTTCTCCTCATAGGTACTCGCCATCGAACCGGAATCTTCATCCGAGCCCTTATAGCGCCAATGCGCACAGACCCCAAGCTCTGCCTCCTCATGCATCTGCTGCGTGCGAATCTGGATTTCAAGCACCTTCCCTTCGGGCCCGACAACCGCCGTATGCAGCGATCGGTAGCCGTTCTCCTTGGGGTTGGCTATGTAATCATCAAACTCATTTGGAATGTTCCGCCACAATCCGTGAACCAAACCCAGCGTGGCATAGCAATCTCGCAACTCCGGCACCAGAATGCGGATAGCGCGGATATCATAGACCTGTGAAAATCCGATGCCCTTGCGCTGCATCTTCCGCCAGATGCTGTAGATGTGCTTGGCGCGCCCGGAAATCTCGACTTTAACGCCTTCGGCGTGCAAAACCTGGTTTAACTCCTCTCGAACGCGAGCAATAAAACGATCGCGCTCCAGACGCTTACCATCGAGTAGGCGTGCAATTTTTCGATACGCGTCGGGATATATGTAACGAAAGGACAGGTCTTCCAGCTCCCATTTGAGCTGCCCTATACCCAGACGATGTGCCAGCGGCGCATAGACATCAAAAACTTCCTGCGCGACAACAACGCGGCGCAGTTCATCGTCTTTTACGGCTCGAATCGCGGACGTTCGTTCCGCCAGCTTGATCAACGCTACTCGCACATCATCAACGAGAGCGATCAGCATCTTACGAATATTGTCTTTCTGGCCATGAGCCTGACCCAACACAGGGGCTTCGCTTTGCCCATGCAGGCCACTGATAGCCGCCATGCGCAGGACACCGCCAATCAGCGAGCCAACCTCTTTGCCAAACTCCGCTATTACCGTTTGCAACTGCAATCGCTGCTCACGCACCGCGCGGTACAAAATGGCTGCGACCAGACAGTCTGCGCCTACATGCAGATCAGCCAGTATCTGTGCGGTTTCCAGTCCAGCGAGAAAACAGTTAGCCTGAATCGCCCAGTCGCCGCCGTCTATACCGGGCAAAGCCTGGGCATCGCGCGCCACACAGGCCGCCTGCGACAGGCGCTCGGATTCTTCAGCTGAAAAGGCTATCGGGAGCTGCGCCAGCCATCGATCGAGATCAACGTCGCCCGACTCATCCAGATAAGACTGCTCTCTTACCTGAACCATTAAAAACGACCCGCGCTAACGGGAAAATACTCCGGTAGACAGATAGCGATCACCTCGATCACAGACGATGGCGACAATAGTTGCGTTGTCGACTTCCCGGGAGATTTTCAGCGCCGCAGCAATCGAACCACCAGAAGACACGCCGCAGAAGATTCCCTCCTCCTTGGCCATGCGGCGCATCATCTCTTCTGATTCCTGCTGTGATATCTCCATGACCTGATCAACCCGTGGGGCTTCGAATATGCGTGGCATGTAGGCCTTGGGCCAACGGCGTATGCCGGGGATGCTGGACCCTTCTACTGGTTGGAGTCCAACGATCTGAATATCGGCATTTTGTTCCTTCAGAAAATGAGAACAGCCCATTATCGTACCGGTGGTACCCATAGAACTCACAAAGTGCGTAACCGCGCCCTCTGTCTGGCGCCATATCTCGGGGCCGGTACCATAGTAGTGCGCGCGAGGGTTATCGGGATTGGCAAATTGGTCCAGAACAACCGCGCTGCCCTCTGCCTGCATCTGCAGCGCCAGATCGCGCGCGCCTTCCATCCCTTCTTCCTGGGTTACTTCGATCAGCTGCGCTCCATAGGCAGACATCGCCAGTTTGCGCTCAGCACTCATATGACTGGGCATGATCAACTTGAGTTTATATCCGCGTATCGCCGCTGCCATGGCAAGCGCGATTCCAGTATTGCCACTGGTAGCTTCAACAATCGTGTCGCCCGGCGCGATGTCGCCGCGCTCTTCAGCCTGAGCGATCATACTGAGTGCGGGACGATCCTTGACCGAGCCGGCAGGGTTATTCCCTTCGAGCTTGGCAAGAATGGTATTGGATGTTTCACCGGGCAGGCGTTGCAACCGCACCAGTGGGGTGTCGCCTATACAGGCTTCAATCGTTGGGTACTCAGGCATAATATCGCGTCACTGACTAAGGAGACGAAGTATATCGATTTTCAGCTACAAACACAGGCTCCCGCCGCACAGTTTCAC
>CALINF010000322.1 GCA_938045215.1 uncultured Halieaceae bacterium
ACTTTAGCTTTGACTTTCGCTTTTGGCTTCACCCGAGGGCTCGCTTTGGATTTTAACTTGGGTTTTACCACTCCGGACTTTGTTTTGCCTGCGGTTTTCGCCCTGGGCTTCTTTTGCGTTGAGGCAGCCGTGACCTTGGCGCGGGTGCGTTTGCCACGCTTGGTGCGTTTTCCGGTTGCTGGTTTCGACGCGGGCACTGCCGCCCGATACAGCTCCTCATACGAGGCTATCAGGCAGTCGTGATAAAACTCCGGGTCCGGCATGATGTTCCGGTCTCCCAGCACCGACAGTGTCACTGTGCCGGAGTAACTGAATACCGTATGAAACAGCCCCATGCCCGGAGTGAGTAATCCCAGGCCGTAGTAGTCGACCATGCGCGCTCCGGCGCAGTACAGTGGAAAATCCGGGCCGGTAACGTTGGAGACCACCGTAGAAATATTCAATGGCAAATGCTGTGACAGATGGTTTCTCGCCCAGATTCCGGCGGCTGTCTTGCTCAACACCGGTGCAAACAGGCCCGCGACCTTCAGGACGTCAACCATCGGGCTCTTTTCGCCAAACTCCTTAGCCTCCTCCGTGGACTGGTGCACTGCAGCCAGCCGCTCCAGCGGATCGGTAAGATCGCTGTGCAGCGACGCAAACACCGCGCCTACCTGATTGTTGTCGTCAGTGACATCTCTTCGCGTACGCATATTCAAGGGTACATTCGCCGTCAATGACCCTTCGACCTCCTCACCCTTGGCCTGCAGATACCGCTGTAGAGCCCCTCCCACGATCGTCATGGCGACATCGTTCACCTTTACGCCCTGTGCGTTCTTGATCTGCTTGAAGCTATCTAGTGAGAACTCGGCAGCGTCAAATACCCGGTAGGGACCAACGGCTTGATTGAGTGATGTTTTCGGTGCGCCAAGGTCGGGCGCAGGCACATCCTCGCGCAGCACATCTACTGCGTAGCGAGCGAATGCCGTACCGGTGCTGAGGGTCTCGCGGACAAGCCCTACGCCATTTTTGACCGAGTTGATCGAGGCTTTAGTCAGCAATTCTGATACAGAGGGTTCAGAGTCAACCAGCCTGGGCTCCATGGATGCTTCTTCCGGGGGTGGGTTGGGAACCAGGTCGTGCAATAACGGGATGAATGATGAACCCCCCACACCGTCGACCATTGCATGGTGCAGCTTGCTGTAGATAGCGAAGCAACCTTTGGGCAGGTTCGGGATGTTGTCCAGACCCTCGATGATATAGGCTTCCCAGAGCGGACGCTTCATGTCCAGCGGGCGTGAGTGCAGACGAGCGATCTGGATACACAGTTGGCGCCAGTCGCCTGGTTGGGGCAACGCAATATGGCGCAGGTGGAATTCCATGTCGAAGTGTTCATCTTTTACCCAATAGGGTCGATCCACTCCTCCCGGGACTTCTACCAGCCGAGTCCGAAATCGCGGTTGTTGATCCAGTCGCCGTTCAAAGGTCGAGATAACCTGTTTGAATCGAACAAGACCACCTGGCGCGGTCGATGGATCGTATATGCCGAGCCCGCCTACGTGTTGTGGCGTGTTGGTTTGCTCCAGATTCACGAATGCGCTGTCGAGGATGCCTAATTGTTTCATAATGTGTGCTTGTTTCTCGCTATGATTACTAACATGGACACTAGTATATCGCATGCACGGCACAGTGGACTCAGCCCGATCACGCCAAGCTGTTTGCCAGGTCGCTACAACGCCCTAGTGGTTCGCAAATACACTGGCTTGATCCTACTTGTCCTTGCTGCGCTGATACTGCTGGCGCTGGCACCAACGGTCTACGCTAAGGAGGCGCTGGCCTACGGTCGGGACTTTGAGCGCCTGTCGGGGCCATCAGTCAGTCCGGCCGCCGCGAAGACGCCGCCGCAGGTGGATTCGACGCTGATCGCAGGGCAAGCTGGTCTCTACCTGGAGCAGATTTCGGTGCTTGAACGTCAGGCTGGACCTTATGGTGCGGGGCTCGACGAACCTTTGTTTGCATTAGCGCGGGTTCAGCGCGCTAGCGGCGATGTCGATGGAGCGCTGGGCAGCTATCAAAGAGCCCTTCACCTGATTCGCATTAACGAGGGTCTGTATAGCGAACGGCAGCTACCCCTTGTACGCGAAGTTCTGGATTTGTACCGGGAGATAGGCGATTACGCGGCGCTGGACCAGCGTTACGAGTACTTCTTTCGGCTCTATGGAGGCGGTCAGCCACCATTCGATAGCGTACGTTTGCAGGCCGTATTGGAGTATCTGCGTTGGCAGCGAGAGGCAATAGCCCTGGAGCTGGAATCTCCGGCGCCCGAACGGCGCTTGCTGGACCTGTACGAGCTTAACAAGTCGGTAATCGCCGCTGTGAATGGTGATCCTGACGTGGCTGGGCAGTGGCGTATAGCGCTGCTTGAGAGTCAATTTGGCAATATGTATTTGCTACAAGAGCACATTAAACCCAAAGTCTCGGAATCAATGACGGGAGTAGGGGGTGCTACGACTCGACAGCTTTACGGTGCTGCCAGCATAGAAGAGGCGGATCCGCTGGAGAGCCGCCTGGTGTCGCTTAAGCGTACTCTGGTTAGCAAGGGTCGTACGCTCGTAGAGGAGCTGCTTGCGCTGTACCCACAGATGGAGCCTGCACAGCAGGGGCGAGTGGAACTCCTGCTGGCTGATTGGTACCAGTGGAACCTTATGCCCTCGCGGGCGCGGGAGCACTACGTCAGGGCCTATGCACTCATTGAAGCGTCTGGAGAGCCAGAGATTCTGGAGACAGTGTTTGCTGAACCTGTAGAGCTACCCGATAACGGTGCATTCAGACGCCTTGCATCAGTAGATAATGCAGCCTCTGTTGGCAGCCCGTTGGCCGCGCGTTTTCAAGTCTCAGAAAAGGGCAAGGCGGTCGATATCGTGGTATCTGTGACCGACGAGACGCTGCGTGGGAAGGGTATTCGCTTGCGACGACAGCTGTCACAGGTTGCGTTCAGGCCGCGCTATACAAGCGCGGGTGCACAGCCTTCTGAAGTGGTGAAGCGAAAGTATCAGGTGTTTTACAACTAGACAGGCAAACAGCTGCAACACTTGCTGCTGCCCCGGTCAGGCATTCTCTATGACCATTATTGCACCGCGAGCCTCGACAGAACCCCGCGTTTGCCATTCCAGTACATCTGCGCAGTGCGCATCGACGCAGCGTTGTGCCATTTCATGAAAGGTTGGCCGCTCCGGGTCCGCGATAAGAATGCGCTTGACTCCAGCCTTTACCGCCCGGTTTACCATGTTAAAAACGGGATCCACCAGATCGTCCCAGAAGCAGATGTCGGCGGCAATCAGCACATCAAACTGGGCGAGCTGTGCCGTTGAAAGTTGTTCGAAACGCTTGACGCAGTGCGTAGTAGACGCGCCATTTAGTTCGGCGACAACATCAAGATAAGGAAATACGTTCGCGTCCGCATCCACGGAAGTCACCTCGGCGCCGAGTTCCCGAGCACACCAGATGCCAGCAATTCCCCAGCCGCAACCAACGTCGATAACACGATCACAGACATCGCTGGGGTGTTTCTGCAGGTAGTCGATCAGCAGGCAGCTTGATTTCCAGAGTTTGTTGCCATGGATGGTGGGCAGATTTCCATGGCGACGCACTCGACGGATCGCCGGATGCGAGGCATTGGGCAAAACCAGTTTTCTAAACGTTCTGTGGGTGCGAGCTGGCGTTCGCTGGGTCAAGGTGCGGTCTCCGGTTGGTAGCTAACTCAGATCGGGCATTGTTGCATTCCATGATGTCACTTGACCAGAGAGTAACAGTAGATAGTGACGTCTCCATTGATTTGCGACGCTCAGGTGTGCTGGCGGGCGCGACTCGGTTGATATAGGATTGCGGGTCTGAACTCGTTCAGGGCGATATCGCCATCAGAGTAGGGGCTGATGAATACAAGACCAAAGGTTGAGCTGCTGGAGAAAAATCGACCCAGACAGGCTCGAGCCAAGAGAACCTATGACGCTATTTTGACGTCTGCGGCAGAATTGCTGGTGGAAGTTGGGGTAGAGCGCATTTCGACCAACCTTGTTGCTGAACGGGCTGGCATCACTGTACCGGCGCTGTATCGCTACTTTCCGAACAAGTATTCGGTTTTGTATACGCTGGGATCTGTGCTGATGGACAGTCAGAACGCTGCGTTTCAGGAGTGGTTCGATCAGGGTAAGTACCAGACTGCCGACGAGGAGTTGCTGGTCAATATTCACGAGTTATTGCTGAAAACGTATCGTGTAACTCGCCAGCAAACGGGTGGCGCGGAAATTATTCAGTCCCTGCGTGCCGTTGGACCTCTTCAGGAGTTACGCCTCGAATCCCATCGCCTTATTGCCAGCCAGTTGTCCCAGATTGCCCAGGAACGGATGCATTTGCCCGTTACACCGACGCTGCTGATGCAGTGTCGGCTAACTATTGATATGGGCTATTCGGTGGTAGAGATGGCGCTGGAAGACACGGAGATCCCAGCGGAAGCTATTCTGCGCGAAGGTGCCGCGATGCTACGTAGCTACTGGCTCGATATTTTACAAGGCCGCGTGCCCGAAGATTAGTCCAGCGCCTCAACGTCTTCTGCCTGAGGTCCTTTGTCACTGTCGGCTACTACAAAAGAAACCCGTTGGCCATCCCGGAGGCTGCGTCTGCCTTCACCGCGGATAGAGCGGAAGTGCACGAAAATCTCCTCATCATTGTCCAGTGTGATGAAACCAAAGCCTTTAGAGACGTTGAACCACTTCACATTGCCTTCCTCTCGCGGGCCAGAGACTGAAGCTGAGGATGAGCTGCTGCTTTTGTGCGCCGGTGCGTGATTTCGCTGCGAGCCTTCTGACTGTTGCGCGGGCAAGCTTGTCAGCACAACGGTTGCAATTGTCGCAATACAAAAGGCGGCGCTTAGCACCAGATCAGGCAGTGCATTGCCTTGCAGATAAGTTGTTGCAGATGCAACGACGATGGCGATGACAATACTGATAACAATCTTTACGGGTAGTGACATGTTAAATCTCTCAGTGGCGATATGGTTGGCTTGCTTGGGTTGAGCGCGCGCAGTTTACCATCAATGTGCCAAATGCGAACAACTAGAAAGACTGATACACAAGAAATAGCCCGCTCGCAGCTTAACCGCGTCGCTTAATGGCTATTTTGTACAGACAAAAATCAGATACAGCGGCTGCTGTACTCTGTACGCGTGCGCTTTATCGTTTCGAAACTTCTTCTGCCTGCAGGCCTTTTGGGCCTTCCACCAGCTTGAACTCGACCTCCTGGCCTTCGTTCAAAGTTCGATAACCCTCGCCGTCGATGGAGCGAAAGTGGACGAACACGTCATCGTCGCTCTCTTCGCGAGTAATAAAGCCAAATCCCTTGGCGTTGTTGAACCATTTCACAGTGCCGTTGACACGCTCACTCATGCTACTTTCCTCGGTATAAGCTGTTGCTTTTATTATGCTGTCCGCATGGCTGGCAGGCGGATTCAGAAACCGATTTTTACGTCGCACTCACAGCTGGCTGATGCGCTGCTCCTGCTGTTTTAACTGCTGCAAAGATTCCTCCAGCCCGGCTTGCTTGGCACGTTCTTTGGCTACCACTTCAGCAGGCGCTTTATCGACAAAGGCGGCGTTGGACAATTTGCCCTTTATACGAGCCAGATCCTTGTCGAGTTTATCTATTTCCTTTGCGAGCCTTTTGAGCTCGGCTTCCTGGTCGATGAGACCTGCCATCGGTACCAGAATTTCCATGCTGCCAACCAGGCTTGTGGCGGCGACAGGGGCGGTGTCACCCTCCGATAACCAGGTGATGCTGCCTAGCTTGGCCAGTTGCGTGAGAAATGGCGCATTATTATCCAATCTGGATTTATCGCTATCAGAGCCATTTCTTACCAGTACCGGAAGTGCTTTTCCTGGCGGGATATTCATCTCACCGCGGATCGTGCGAACACCTACAATAAAGCTTTTGAGCCATTCTATATCCGCGTTTGCGGCGTTGTCTACGAAAGCCTCATCTGGCTGGGGATACGGTTG
>CALINF010000323.1 GCA_938045215.1 uncultured Halieaceae bacterium
TCTCTGGCATCACATTGAACCGCTTCTTTGCGCTGCATGTGGTGGCATTGCCGATTGTTCTGCTGGCGTTGGTGGTCTTACACCTGTTGGCACTGCATGATGGGGGCTCCAATAATCCCGATGGTGTAGAAATCAAGAAGACCAAAGGGCCCGATGGCGTCCCCTTAGATGGTATAGCGTTCCACCCCTATTATTCGGTGCATGACTTACAGGGTATTGGCGTCTTCCTGTTCATTTTCTGTGCGGTGCTCTTCTTTATGCCGGAAATGGGCGGATTCTTCCTTGAGTATGCCAATTTCGAAGAGGCTAATTCACTCAAGACACCTGAGCATATTGCGCCGGTCTGGTATTTCACGCCATTTTACTCAGTACTGCGGGCGGTACCTGACAAGTTCTGGGGCTTCATAGCCTTTGCTGCGTCGGTAGCGATTCCGTTTGCTCTACCCTGGCTTGATCGCAATCCGGTCAAGAGCTGGCGCTATCGCGGCAACCTGAACAAGGTGATGTTGGTATTGTTTGTGGCCTCGTTCCTGATTCTGGGCGTGCTGGGCGTGAAAGCGCCAACACCGGAGCGCACCTTCCTCGCGCAAGTCTGCTCGGTGTTTTACTTTGCCTTCTTCCTGCTGATGCCGATCTGGTCGAGTATCGATAAGACCAAGCCAGTGCCGGAGCGCGTCACGATGGATGGTGGAATCGGCATTATGGGTAGTCTGGGCGTTTTGGCCCTGATTCTGGCCTTGACGATCCTGCCGCTCAAGGCAGTGGGGGCTGAGTCCGCCTACAACTGTGGCTCCATGCCGTGCGATGAAATCGCCGTGGACCCAGCTGACAAAGCATCGCTGCAAAGCGGTGCTGCCGTTTACATGAACTACTGCATGGGATGTCATTCGTTGCAGTATTCCAGGTACAACCGGGTAGCTCAGGATCTGGGCATTCCTGAAGATCTGTTTCAGGCTAACCTGATGTTTGATCCCGATGAAAAGATCGGCGCACTCATGACCAATGCAATGGATGAAGGCAACGCCAAAAAGTGGTTTGGCGCCACCCCGCCTGATCTCACGCTGGTGTCACGAGCCCGTCAGCCCGAGTGGTTGTACACCTATCTGCGTACGTTTTATAAAGACCCATCGCGGCCCTACGGCGTGAACAACAAAGTATTCAAGGATGTGGGCATGCCCCACGTTTTGCTTGAACTGCAGGGTATGCAAGAGTGTGCGATGGGACCTGTCAAGGCGTCCAATGGTGGCATTAAACGCGACCCACTGACCGGTGAAGATGTTCTTGAGGACCCTTGCGGAAACTTCACACTGGTAGAAGAGGGTCTGCTGTCGCCGGATGAGTTTGATACAGCGATGTATGACCTGGTCAATTTCCTGGCTTACACCGCGGAACCCTACAAGCAGGATCGCCAGCGTATCGGTATCTATGTGTTACTGTTTATCTCCCTGTTTTTCGTATTGGCGTGGTTGTTGAATCGCGAATACTGGAAAGACGTACACTGATCGCGTGAGATCGGTAGGATGCTGGCGTGGATAGTTCGCCGGCATCTTTTACATCCAAGAGTTAAGTTGAGGAGCCCCTGATGGGCGTAGTCGCAAAACGGTCTTCCATGACCTTTTTTTCTGATAATACCAGTCACTATAGTCATCGAGTCCGCATCGTTCTCGCTGAGAAAGGTGTCACTGTAGATTTGATCGAGTCCGATGGCGCGCATCCGCCGGCTGAGCTTGCTGACTTAAACCCCTATAACAGCCTGCCGACACTGGTAGACCGTGACCTGGTGCTGTACGAATCCAAGGTCATGATGGAGTACCTTGATGAGCGCTTCCCACACCCACCCCTGTTGCCGGTCTATCCGGTTGCCCGTGCTGAAAGCCGCCTGTACATACATCGCATAGAGAAAGACTGGTGCACTCTGGTGGATTCCATCCTGCATTCTCGCAGCGACAACGTGGTAAGCAAAAGCGTAAAGGAATTGCGTGAAGGCATCATGGGGATAGCGCCGATATTCGTGGAGAAGCCTTTCTTCATGAGTGAAGAGTTCACGTTGGTGGACTGCTGTATAGCGCCAATTCTGTGGCGCCTGCCCTCTCTGGGTGTCGATATTCGCTCCAGCAAGCAAAGCAAACCCCTGCTTGCCTATATGGACTCGCTGTTCAATCGTGAGTCATTCCAGGAAAGCCTCACAGAACAGGAGCGGGAGATGCGCCTTTAGGCGCAGCCCTCTCGGGTCTGGCATGCCATGACTCCCAGTCGTCCCTACATCATGCGAGCGCTTTACGAGTGGATCGCTGACAACGATTGCACACCTTATCTGCTGGTAGACGCCACAGTGGATACGGTCGATGTACCTCAGCAATTTGTGAAAGATGGGCAGATCGTACTGAATATCTCGCCAAGTGCCGTTATCGAGTTGCTGATCTCGAACGAATCCGTCAGCTTCAATGGTCGTTTCGGTGGTGTTGCTACCGATATCTTCGTGCCGATGAGCGCCGTCGTCGGTATTTATGCCAGAGAGAACGGTCAGGGTATGGTATTCGAGCCCGAAGATGACGCAGACGATACCCCGCCACCAGAAGATCCCACACCTGGCCCGGGTAAAGCAGAAAGCCGGCCCTCACTCAAGATCGTCAAATAGCAGCACAAGACAGTACTGAAGACAGCGTAGATTCAGCGCCGGGCTGTTGCTCAGTCAGATTCAACCAATTCAAACAAGCGCACCACCCGTTGCACACCACCAATATCCGCTGCAGCGCCAGCGATGCGGTCTGCCTCTTCGGCTGTGACCATGCCCATCAGGAAAACCACACCGTTCTCCGTGACCACCTTCACCCGCAGGCCTTCGGTACTGGTATCGCCCAGTAACCAGGACTTCACTTTTGTGGTGATCCAGGTGTCGCTGGTTCGCGTCATACCAGAGCTTGGTGAAGCCACCTCCAGTTCATTGTAAATACGCCTCACGTCGCGGATCTTGCGCACGACCTCTGTGGCCTGGGCTTTTAGTTGCTCATTGATAACTTGCCCTGCCAGTAGCACGTAGCCGTTGTAACTCACCACTACCAGGTGTGCGTTGTCGAACGCTTCGTTGGCCGCATGAATATTGACGACTGCCTTGGTTTCTATGCTTTCATCCGCCAGCTGCTGCGCCATAGTGCGCTCGCCTGGATCGTCCTTGATTTCATTGGACTCGAAGGTGGCAAGCATGCTGCCGCAGCCGGAAAGTAGCAGCGTAAAAGTGATACAAAGAGGGAGGGCCAGATGTCTCATTCATTG
>CALINF010000324.1 GCA_938045215.1 uncultured Halieaceae bacterium
CGTCAGCAACAAGGCGGCACCTGAAAGGAAACCAAACACCAGCCAGGCTGGGCGCCAGCTTTTACGCAGCCACCAAACCAATAGCAACAGCGCGAGCACTGCTGCTCCGCAATACACGTAAATTGCTGCAAAGTAGGACTCTTCAGTTAACACAAAACACCTTATTCCACCCAGCTCACAATGTGTTCATCATACCCGTCCGGATGAACGTATTCATCTGATACCGCTCTCCCACGAATGGATATACCAGCTTCATGAACTGAATCTGCAGAGCCGCTGTTCAGAGGATGCCACTCGCGCAGCAACTCTCCCTGAGCTCGCAGTCGATAGGCGCAGGTCGTGGGCAGCCAGTTCAGTTCCCCCGCATTGCCCTGGTCCAGATGGATGCACGCAGGAACGAGTTCAGACCTTTGCGGATACACTGTGCAGCGACAGATAGACTCATCCAGATAACGGCAACGCACCTTGGTATACACAACCTCACCGGTATCTTCGTCTTCCAGCTTGTGCAGGCAACACTTCGCACAACCATCACACAAAGCCTCCCACTGCTTGTCATCCAGCGCCTCGAGCGGCAGTTGATCCCACCAGCGACCGCTTGACTCAGTCATTGCTTTTCGCGGGGGTTTAGCCGCGCCGCTGCCATCTCCGCCTCGCTGGGCGGCATTTGCAGATAAAAACCCTGCTCATTGATTGCCGCCAGCACCTCTACCGGGTCTGCTCGGGCCAGTGTGCGATCTGCGCTCAGCAACAGCGTGAAGGCCTCCTCAGGCACACCAAATTTGCTTAGCAGCGCATCAGGAACACGCTCAATGCCCTCCTGCTTGTCTACATACAGGTACATCCCCTCCTGACGCGGACTGCGATAGATCTGGCAAATCAGCTTCATGTATCAGCTCCTGCGAGAAACTCGCGCAGCGGTCCAATAACCGTGTGGGCTCGCCAACCCTGCCAGTGAGCGGGCACATCTATCACCTGCCCAATCGATTCACGCAACAGAATGTCATAATCTTTTGACTGTAACAGCAGCTCAGGCGCCATGTTCAAAGACTCTGCTATAACGCGCGCACGGGATTTCAGCGCCTTGGTGCGACCGCGAAACTCAGCCGGCAGTGGAGCGGGCATTGGTTGCGGCAGCAAAGAATCATCGATAGCGGCGACCTTGGCAACCACCGCTACGAGTGCGTCTCCATAACGCTGCAAGGCCGGACCGGGCAGTGTGATCTGGCTACTGCGCAATGCCTTCAGCGACGGCGGTAGCAACTGGGCGATCTGCAGGACGGCCTGATCATCGATAATCCAGCTACGGGGTTTGTTGCGTTCCCTCGCCTTTTCCTCACGCCAGCTACTTAGCATTTGCAGGCACGCCAGCTGCCGGCGATCAAGCTTCCAGGCCGACTTAATGCGCTTGTAGTAGTCGCTGCCATCGGTGATTCGACACTCGGTTGCTACCCTGCCCTCTTCAATAAGCCAATCCAGGCGCTGCGCCTCGCGAAGCTCTTGTTCCAATTTGTGCCACAAGGCATCCAGATGGATCACATCCAAAGCTGCGTAGTCGCACTGAGCATCGGTCAACGGTCGCTGTAACCAGTTCGACCGGGTTTCGCCCTTGGGCAGGTCAATGTCGCACTCCATTGCTACCAATGCGCGATAGCCCATGCCAAACCCCTTCCCAACCAGAGCAGCGGCCTTCTGGCTATCGCACAGCGGTGAGGGCAGCACACCGAGCCACTGATCGAAGACCTCCAGGTCTTCGCTTGCTGAATGCAACACCTTCAGCACCTGCTCATTCTGAAACAGGGCGCTGACCGGCCCAGTGTCTGAGATCGCCAGCGGGTCAATCAGCCAGGCGGTGTCACCAAAGCAAATCTGCAGCAGGGCAACCTCGGGGTAAAACGTGTTGGTGCGCATAAACTCCGTGTCTATGGCGACGCTGTGCTGCTGGCTAGCCGCCACCATGACTTCCGCGAGCTGTGCATCGGTAGCTACCCATTCCCAGTTCACGCTCACTCCATGGGCCTGCGACCCGACAGCGCATGCGCCAGAGTTGAACCGTCTACATACTCCAACTCTCCACCTAGTGGTACACCCTGGGCCAGACGAGTTAATCGGATTCCTGCCGGCGTTAATAAATCGGTGAGATAATACGCGGTGGCCTCACCCTCGACGGTGGAGTTTGTCGCCAGGATTACTTCCAGCACACCGTCTTCCACCATCTGCTGATAGAGCCGGTCCAAACCCAACTCCTGGGGACCAATACCGTCAATCGGTGACAGATGCCCCATCAATACATAGTAACGACCGCGAAAGGACCCGCTTTGTTCGATCGCAAGCACATCAGCCGGCGTCTCTACGACACATATCAGTGAATGATCGCGGCGTGGATCACCACAGATCTCGCAGATCTCCAGCTCAGTCAGGTTGCGGCAACGGACACAGTGCCCAACCTTGTCGATCGCTACCTGCAAAGCCTGAGCCAGCGCAGCTGCTCCATCGCGATCACGCTCGAGCAGATGTAGCGTCATACGCTGAGCCGATTTTGGGCCTACGCCCGGTAAACAGCGCAGGGCGTCAATCAGGTTTTCCAGCGATGGGCTGAATTTCATGAGTCGCTATTTCCTGGCACTAAAACGGCATCTTGAAGCCGTCAGGCAAGTTAAGTCCGGCTGCCAGACCAGACATCGAGTCCTTGGTGTGCGCCTCTACCTTGCGGACCGCGTCATTGACTGCTGCTGCCAGCAAATCTTCCAACACCTCTTTGTCTTCACTCATCACGCTGTCATCGATGTGTACCCGCCGCACATCGTGACGCCCGGTCATCACTACAGACACCATTCCTGCGCCCGCCTCTCCGGTGACCTCTGCGGCCGCCAGTGTCTCTTGTTGTTTCTGCATTTCCGCCTGCATCTTTTGCGCCTGTTGCATCAGGTCGGCAATATTTCCCTTCATCTGTTGTCCTCCAATTACTAAATATCCGTGGGAAGAATGGATGCGTGATCGAGTTCCGCATCGAAACGGGCGATCAAGGCC
>CALINF010000325.1 GCA_938045215.1 uncultured Halieaceae bacterium
GAATGGAAAATTTATCGCTATCTACGTGTAGAGCGCAGCGAAACGTATTGGGATGCCGACAATGTGGGCCTGAATGCCATCATGTTCAAGCCCATCGACAATGCTACGGTAGAGGAAAAAATGTTTCGTGCCGGGCAACTGCATGTCACGTTTAGAATGCCCGTAGACAAGATTCCCGGTTACGTCGCGCTTGCTGACACTCCCTATGTGCAAGCACCTTTACTGGGATCCTATTACTACCTTTTCAATATCGACCAGCCGCTTGTCGACGATGTTAGAGTACGCAAAGCGCTAACCATGGCAATAGACAGGGACCAGTTGGTAGAGAAGGTGCTTCTTGGCACAGAGAGGGCGTCGGCCTCTATAGTACCCATTGGTATTCCCGGCTATAAGGAGCAACACCACGCGACGTTTGACCCGGAGCAGGCGCGCCAGTTACTGGCCGCAGCGGGGTATCCGGATGGGGCTGGCTGGCCGGGCCTGGAGCTTGTCTACAACACCAGCGAAAACCATCGGCGGATTGCGGTTGCTGTGCAGCAGATGTGGAAAAAGCACCTGAACATTGAGATTGAGCTGGCCAATCAGGAGTGGAAGGTTTATCTGGATACCGTCGACAACAAGCAGTTCAGAATGGCTCGCATGGGCTGGATTGGCAGCTATCTCGACCCCGGTACTTATCTCAATCGATTTACAACGCATGGCGCAACTAACCGTACCGGTTATTCCGATGCAAGGTACGATGAGATTATTGAGCAGCTTGCCCCCGCGGCGACAACCCGGACCCAACGGTTTGAACTGCTGGCCGAAGCAGAGAACCTGTTCATGCAACAGTCTGCAATTATTCCGATTTACAGTTACAACGGTAAACATCTGGTGCAACCCAGCGTGCAGGGCTATCACCCGAATATTCTGGAATACCGTAATTTCAAGCAGGTGAGTCTGGATCCCGATGTGGGTGTCTGGCAGTGGCCAAGCGAGGATTAATCAACTATGTGGCGCTTTCTGACGAGTAGGGTATTGCAGTCAATACCCGTGATTCTGGCGGTGATAACGGTCACCTTCTTCCTTGTGCGGGTTGCCCCTGGCGGGCCATTCTCCAGCGAAAAGGCCGTGATGCCCGAGGTTAAAGCGGCGCTGGAAGCCCAGTACCGGTTGGATTTACCGCTGTTTCAGCAGTATCTCGCGTATCTGGGAGACCTTGCACAAGGCGATCTCGGCCCGTCCTTTAAGTATCCCGGCCGTGACGTAAACGAACTGATTGCAGCTGGGCTACCGGTAACGGCCGAGCTGGGTTTTTATGCGCTGCTGGTGGCGGTGATTATAGGCGGGCTCGCCGGGGTACTCGCCTCGCTCAAACCCAATACTGCGCAGGATTATGTGCCGATGACGGCGGCCATGATTGGTATTTGTATGCCGTCATTTTTGCTCGGGCCGTTGCTGGTGCTGGTGTTTGGAATTTATCTCGATTGGTTGCCGGTGTCGGGCTGGGGGGATATTCCCGGAGACAAACTGTTGCCGGCAATAACGTTAGGCTCTGCCTATGCTGCCTATATTGCGCGACTGAGTCGCGCAGGGATGCTCGAGGTGATGTCCCAGGATTACATCCGTACCGCCCGGGCCAAGGGTCTGCCCGAATGGCAGGTGGTGATAAAGCACGCGCTGCGCGGTGGCCTGATACCGGTGGTCGCATTTTTGGGGCCAGCATTTGCAGGTCTTCTGGCGGGTTCCTTCGTCGTAGAAACAATCTTCCAGATACCCGGCCTGGGACGCTTCTACGTGCAGGCTGCCTTTAACCGCGACTACACCATGATTCTGGGAACCACCGTGTTCCTCTCCACGCTGATCGTTGTCTTCAACCTTCTGTCAGACATTCTCGCGGCGTGGATGAATCCACGCCTGCGTGCGCAGTTTGGAGACCACTGATGACGACGCAGATGATTTCAGATATTACTGAAGCGGAAAAGGGCACGTCGCTGTGGAAAGACGCCTGGTTGCGTTTGCGCAAAAACCGGCTGGCAGTGATAGGGCTGGTGATGTTGGTGCTCTTCATTGTCATCGCACTCCTCACACCGTGGATTGCCCCCTACAGCTATCAGGCCCAGAACCTGGATCTGGGCGCGACACCGCCATCCGCTGCGCACTGGTTGGGAACCGATATTTTCGGCCGCGACATGCTCACCCAGATTATGTATGGCGGCAGAGTCTCGCTGGCGGTTGGTTTTGTCGCAACAGCGGTTGCCCTGGTGATAGGTATTTCATGGGGTGCCATAGCCGGCTATGCCGGCGGGCGAGTTGATGCCGTGATGATGCGATTGGTCGACATACTCTATGCGTTGCCGTTCATGATTTTCATTGTGCTTCTAATGGTGGTGTTTGGGCGCAATATGTTACTGCTCTTTCTCGCTATCGGTGCAGTTGAATGGCTTACGATGGCGCGCATCATGCGCAGCCAGGTGCAGTCGCTGCGGCAGCAGGAGTTTGTGGAAGCAGCCGTGTCACTGGGTCTGTCACCCGCCACGATAATCCGGCGCCACATCGTGCCCAATGCTTTGGGCCCAATCATTGTTTACACCACACTGACAATTCCCAGTGTAATGCTGCTGGAGGCGTTTCTTAGCTTCCTGGGCTTGGGCATTCAGCCGCCGCAAACATCGTGGGGGCTGTTAATTAGCTATGGAGCCGAGACGATGGAAGAGTTTCCCTGGTTGCTCATCTTTCCTGGCCTGGCGCTTACCCTGACGCTGTTCTCACTCAATTTTCTGGGCGATGGCCTGCGCGATGCGCTGGACGTACGCGGATCGAGGGATTAACTGATGGCTCTACTAGAGGTTAAAGATCTGGCAGTCAGCTTTGTCACCCGCAACGGAGTGAACAAGGCGGTGGATGGTATCAGTTTTACCGTTGAGTCCGGCAAGATCACCGCCATTATCGGTGAGTCAGGTTCCGGCAAGTCGGTGGCCTGCTATTCGATGATGGGTCTGGTGCCGATGCCGCCGGGGCGGATCGATGGCGGTACCGCAGTATTTGAAGGTCGCGACCTGCTTAAGCTCGGCGAGCGTGAACTGCGCAAGGTGCGCGGCCGCGATGTAGCAATGATTTTTCAGGACCCCATGACCTGCCTGAATCCGTATATGACAGTCGGTAAGCAGTTGATGGAGCCGCTGATCTACCACAACAAGGTCACGCAGAGCGAAGCGCGTGCGCGTGCGTTGGAACTGTTGGAAGAAGTAGGTATTCGCGACCCCGAGTCTACTATCGACAACTTCCCACACCAGTTTTCCGGTGGTATGCGCCAGCGGGTCATGATCGCGATGGCATTGATCAATGAGCCCAAACTGCTGATTGCCGACGAACCGACAACTGCCCTGGATGTCACGATTCAGGCGCAGATTTTGCAACTGATTGCCAACCTGCAGACCAAGCGGGATATCGGTGTAATCTTTATCAGTCACGACCTTGCCGTGGTTGCCGATATCGCAGACGAGATAGTTGTGATGCAGCAAGGCCGGATTGTTGAGGCAGGAGATCGCGAGGGAATTTTCAACAACGCTGCCCACCCCTACACGCAAAAATTGTTAGCGGCTATTCCCAGTGATAGCAAACCGCCGGTGGCGGAAACGCCGGAGCCTTTGATTGCGGTACGGAACCTTTGCACCTGGTTCGCCCAGGGTGGCAAGCAGCCGGTTGTGAAGGCCGTTAACGATGTC
>CALINF010000326.1 GCA_938045215.1 uncultured Halieaceae bacterium
AGGCGGTGATCGTTCTCTGCGCGTTTGGCGTTACGAGGTAAATCTTATCGCTTCGGATGTGTTAACTTACCGATCTCTTAGTTGGGCGTAGCCCGTTTATCAGGGAAACAGCATGATTTCACTCTTGGATGACCAGCAGCTTATTGAGCGTGTGTTCGATCATATTGACAACAAGACTACCGATCTTGGTGAGTCAGTATGGAAAGAGCCAGTCTCGAGCTATCTGTCTGACGAGCGCTTCGACTCCGAAATAGCACTGTTAAGGCGTATGCCCGTTCCTTTCTGCCCTTCTGCAATGCTGCCCGAGAATGGCGATTACGTGGCAAGAACTGCAGCCGGTACGCCCATTGTGGTTGTTAGAGGGGATGATGGGCTGGTTCGTGCCTTCGTCAACGCCTGCCGACATCGTGGAATGCCGGTTGCCAAAGATAGTGGCTGTGCTCGTGCGTTCGTCTGCCCATATCATGCCTGGACTTATGGTCTCGATGGGCAGCTCAGACATATACCTGGCGAAGATGGATTCCCAGGGGTAAAGCCGCAAGAGAACGGGTTGGCTGAAGTCGGAGCACTTGAGAAGGGAGGGCTGGTCTACGTTAATCAAAGCGGTGCTGTAGAGTCGTCAATGCTTAAGGATGTCCCGGACTTTTTTACACCGCAGCAGACGTTTTTCGAACAGAACGAGTATGTAGATGAAGCGAACTGGAAGCTGATAGCGGAGACATCGCTTGAGGGATACCACATAAAATCGTTGCATAAGCAGAGCTTCTATCCGTATGGGCTAGACAACATTAATGTGGTAGAAAATTTCGGTGCTAATTCTCGAATCGTATTTCCCTTCAAGCGTATTGAAAAGCTTCGCACTGTAGATCCAAGTGTGCGGCGTCTCAACGGCATGGTCACATCTGTGTACCAGCTATTCCCCAATGTTCATATCTCGATTCTCTCCAAGCACTCAACGATGACAGTACTCGAGCCGCTGAGCCCCTCTCGAAGCAAGTTATTGATCTACCGGCTTACGAATACGACAGCCAACGGGGCGTCTATTGAGTTAGAAGAAGCAAAGCGAGATGCTGAATTTGTGAGGGCCTCTGGTCTTGATGAGGATCGTGCGGCCGCGTGCGCAATACAGAGCGGCTTGAGTACGAATGCGAACCAGCACCTTACCTTTGGACACTTTGAGAAAGCGATTGTGCACTTCCATCAAAACCTGACTAACCATCTTTCAACTTAGCGGCAGGTTACAAGCACTCGCTTGGACAAGTATTGAATTTCAATTGACTTCCGCTAACGGGGCCTTCGCCACGACATACCTAGCCGCTGCTCCATGCAGATAGGAATAGCCCTGACCGTCGATTGCCACGTGTTGATCGAAAACGCGTGCCAAGACAGCGAGCTCGCCATCAGCGCTAAAGAGCTCCGACCCCTTAAACACCCTAAAGGGCTCTGACCCCTAAAACCTTCTCGTTTCTGGCGCGCTGGTTTCAGTCCCTTGCTTCCTAGTCAGCCAACAATACGGTAGGCTGGGAATCCAGTCAGGAGAGCAGTGCACATGGCAAAAGCAATGATGGCCTACCCGGAACTGCGGCATCCGTTTGCGGAAAAGCCAATCCACGCAGAGGGTAGCACCACGGTGCTGTATCAGGGGCGATCCATTACCCTGGCGCGTACAGGTGCCGGTGCAGGGCTGCTGATTCAGCCAGACGACCTGCCCGGTATCAACGGATTTACGCTGAAGCCCGAGGGCGCTTGCTACGAAGATCTATGCGTTCCGATTGGTGCCAATCTGCTGGTTGATCAGCAGGGCGAACAGTGGTTTGACCTCACCGGGTTTGCTGATCTTCTGGGCCAGCCCTATGTAGCAGATAGCGAGCAAAGAGTCTGGAGCTTTGCCGAAATACCCGCCAAGCGTGACGGCATGATGCTCGATGCGATGGCACCCGACTTCAAGGTTACCGACCGGGAAGCGCAGGTCGTTAGCATGGCAGATCTCAAAGGCAAAAAGGCCTTGATCGTTACCTGGTCCTCTTGGTGAGGCTGCTTCCTTGACGTGCCCGTGTGGCAACGTATATATGAAGAAATCAACGATCCCGGCTTCGTCATCTTGTGCGCAGCGCAAGATACCGGTGGAGAGGCCGCGGCCGGTCCTATTTTCGATGCGGCAAACGCGACCTTTATTCAGGTAGTAGATCCCGACCACATCATCAGCAGTGCCTTTAATTTCGTCAACGTACCCTCTGCCGCCTGGGTAGATGAACAGGGCAAAATAGTACGCATTGATGAAGGCACCTACTCTAAGCTCCACGAACTTGGCGAAGGTGATACCAAAATTTCTTTTGGCACCGATGTCTATTCAGTGGCGCTTAAAGACTGGGTGGCCAAAGGCTCTGATAGTGCCTACGTGCAGTCTGCAAAGACTGTCACCGGCAATATCCGTCAACACAGTTCAGACCAGCTGAAGGCAGATGCTGCATTTCGGCTGGGCAACCTGTTTCGTACTCACGGGTACGCCGATAAGGCGGAGCACTATTGGGATTTGGCGCGTTCGCTGAACCCGGACAGTGTCAACTTTATTCGCCAGAATCTAACGCTTAGTGAAGAAGGCTCAGCAGGAGAAACCTTCAGAGACCTGATGGGCGACTATGTTAAGAGCGGCAAGGACTACTACCGGCCACTGGATATCCAGTCGCCACTACAGCCGAAAGACGAGGACAGATAATGATTGCATACCATAACCCTCAGGCTGACGTGGGCGTCGATAATACGCCCTATACACTGGCAGCGAGTTTGTCAGGCGAAGCGTCAGTGAACGTTGGCTTTTTGGCTAACGGGTTTCCCGATTCGGAAAACTTTCTGGATGCGTTGTCTCAAGCCATGCAGGATCTGGAGCCAGGCATCCAGCCCTTCATGTACAACAAAGGCAATGCGTCTATTCCAGCACCTGAAGCGCTACTCGATGAAGCAAAGAGGGATTGCGCGGCGGTTGTTGCTGCCTACGGCCACTGAGGCTCCTGTACTACCGGCACCGTGCGTGACGGAATAAATTTGGCCAAGCTGGGGGTTCCGGCGGTTGCGCTGGTTACCGAGGAATTCTGGCCGCAGGGAGACTTTGTCGCCCAATCATTAGGTATGCCAGACATACCTCGCGTACAACTTCCACACCCTGTCGCGGGCACGGGCACGCAAGAGATACACAAGATCGCCCAAGCAATGGCTCCGGCAGTTATCGCGGCGCTTGAGCAGTCCCGTGACTGATCTACTTTCAGCCACAGATGAGATGGCCGCCGTAGAAGCGATGCACGCCAGTGGTTGTACCGATGGTCTGCCAGTTATTGTTCCTACCGCAGAGCGCGTTGAGCGCATGATACTTGCGTCCGGGCAGGCGGGCGATTTGGCGCTGGGTACTATGGGCCCTGGCCATGGTACAGCGACCATTGAAAAGGTTGCGGTTGCCGCTGTTATGGCCGGCTGCCTTCCCGACTATATGCCAGTTGTAATAGCAGCAGCAAAAGCTGTGATTGATCCTGTCTTTGACTTGACTGAAATGCAGGCCACCACTCACTGCACCGCACCCTTGATTATCGTGAACGGACCAATCCGCCATAGTTGCGCCATTGCCAGTGGCTACGGCGCGCTGGGTCCTGGTCATCGCGCCAACGCATCCATCGGCCGGGCGTTGCGTTTATGCATGATCAATATCGGCAAGGCCCAACCCGGTAGCTCCGATATGGCATTACTGGGGCACCCCGGCAAATTTACCTATTGTCTGGCTGAGGATGAAGAGCACAGCCCGTTTCCGCCCCTACATGTTGCCCTGGGCTTTGCTGCCGAACAAAGCGTGGTCACAGTGATTGGCGCAGAAGCTCCGCACTCGGTGTTATATGCAGGTGATGGCAACGATCCCGACGCCTACAAAGCATTGCTGGAGATGCTGGCGATCGCCATTGCCAATCCCGCGACCAACAACGCCATACTCACTAGCGGCACAGCTGTTGTAGTACTGAACCCTGAGCATGCCGCTCTATTTTCCAAAGCAGGTCTCAATCGTGAAGACATTGCCCAGGAGATTCATAGATACAGCGTTTTGAGTCAGACTCAGTTGCAACGATTTGCAGGTGGCTTTAGCCGGCCGGATGAAACCGAGCGTTATGCATTCACTGGGCCGGAACAAGTGCTTGTGATGATGGCCGGCGGTAGCGGCCTCTACTCCATGGTGATGCCAACCTGGTGTGCCGGCACCCATCGTAACTCGCCTTCCAGCGTGGTGGTCGAGGATAACTTTTTCTGCGAATTGCCAGGTTAACTCCCGCAGTTGTCAACTTAAGCGACTCTTTGTTTAAGGGTATGCTTAGTGTCAGAAAGCACGTATCTTTCCGCTCTCGCGCTTAGCGGTTTTTCAGGCTGAGAATAATTCTATTTTTGGTATCCTCATTA
Source organism: uncultured Halieaceae bacterium (assembly GCA_938045215.1). GTDB lineage: Bacteria > Pseudomonadota > Gammaproteobacteria > Pseudomonadales > Halieaceae > CALINF01. The sequence goes on from CALINF010000326.1 coordinate 4,432, forward strand.
TGACTACAGCAACAGCAATTTCAGGGCGTATAGCAGTGATAGACGCTATTCGAGGGTTTGCTGTCGCTGGGATACTTCTTGCCAACATTCAAAGTTGGAGTGGCTACAAATTTCTGCCTTTCACCGAAGTAGCGGAGCTTTCCCTCTTTGGCATGGACGAGCTGTTTAGGCTACTCAATGCCACGCTTGTCGATGGCAGGTTCTATTCCATTTTCTCCATTCTCTTTGGAGTGGGCTTCGGAATTCAGTATGTTAAGAACCGCGATCGCCTTGATACCTTTATTCCGGTCTACCGCAGGCGGATCTTTTTTCTTCTGCTGATTGGTTGTATCCACGCACTGATTTGGTCGGGCGATATTCTCATGCTTTATGCCGTGTTGGCGTTCGTTCTTATCGCATTGCGCAATTTACGAGAACACCAGATATTGCTAATGGCGATAGCTCTTCTTTCGATGTTCTTGGTATCTCATGCATTGAACCTGGTCTTCTTCGAGGTGCCAGTACCGGAGGCGAAACTGGCGATGAAGGTATATCCGGACATATCTCCTTTCGACTTGAATCAGATTCTAGGTCACGGAAATGTGACAGAAGTGTTCTATCTGAATCTGCACAATCTCTATTGGCGATGGTTGGACTTTCTGCCCAATGGGCGTATCACGCGTGTGCTGGGTTTATTTCTTCTGGGTTTTTGGATGGCAAGAACAAACTACTTTTCTGACGCTATCTGCAGTGAGCGAAATCTGGTTATGTTTATAGTCATCGGCGCTTTCTGCACCTATTGGTCGGTGCGTCTGGGAGGAAACCTCTCTTATTGGGCCTACTCGGCGAGCGACCTTGGGCTGAAAGCACTGATCGTTCTGGGGCAAGTATTCGTTGCTCTTGCCTATATGTCGCTAATAGCGCAGTTGTTTCGGCGCCCTCTGGGGCAGAGTCTTCTGTGGCCGTTCACCCAGATTGGTAGAATGGCGTTCACCAGTTACCTGTCACAAACAGTGATAGGTATTAGCATTTTCTATGGTATTGGCTTTGGCCTTTACGGCCAGTACGGTTTGGCGCAACTTTGGCTGCTTGCATTCGTTATCTTCGTCTCTCAAGCGATTTTCTCAGCTGTCTGGCTGACGTATTTTCGCCAGGGACCTGTCGAATGGTTGTGGCGTTGCATGAGTCAGGGCAAGCTTCAGCCAAACTTTCGTTCGGCGTGAGATAGCTTTGAATAGCCGCTGTTTATATAGCCAGGCTGCCCTAAGTTGCGCATTTACGGTGACTAGTCGAATGAGTGTGATGCCCCTCGGGAATGCGAGAGGACTTTCGCTGCCATCGCGGACGATACTGGAAATACCAAAAACACAGTTATCAATCACGAGGTCCCAGCTTTAGGAGAGCTCTATGCAAACCACATCCAGCACTTTAGAAGACATTGCCGCCGCAATAGAAGCAAGGCAGCCTCTTCCCCCCATGCACTGTTCAAGCCTTGAAATGGGGTACCAGTTACAGCAACAACTCACGGGGCGCATTAATGGTGATGAACCTGTCGACCTCAAGGCGGGCGTGACTGGAGCAGCAACCCAGAAACAGCTTGGGCTTGATGGCCCCCTGATTGCGTCACTGTATCGACGCGGAAAGTTGCTCAGTGGCGCAGCGCTGTCGCTGGTGGAGGGGCAGGAGCTGGAGTGCGAAATCGGAGTTGTTGTAGACGGCACGGGGAATGCTATTGGCCTAGTGCCTGTGGTAGAGGTCGTCTATCTTGCTTTCTCTCGACAGGAGGATTTTACTCTCGCCAACATTGTTGCCGCGAACCTGGCTGCAGACCGCTATATCTGCGGTGAGATACAACCCTGGGATTCATCGCTGGAAGAATTTGATATCACAGTCAGTAAAAACGGAAGCCCGATAGCCACGATGAGAAATGACTACTCCTTCGGTTCGCCTGCGCAAGGAGTCGCCTGGCTTGTGGGTGAGGCAAGGAAGCGAGGCATTTGGAAAGAGGGCGACGCTCAACGGTTACTGATTCTGGGAACATGTGGGGCACCCTTGCCCGGAGACGCCGGAGATTATCTCATAGACTTTGGGGGACTGGGTCAGCTTGAATTCACCGTGCTTTAGGTGGCGGGTTCTGAATTGACCAAGGATTTGGATGCGGATTCAGTTCGAGCAAGCGTTTCTCGCTGCGCTTACTGACATTCAGTTTGAGTGCACATGCTCGACCTTGTGTTGGAATGCCCTGACTTGCCGCTTCTGCCTACAGCGCCGCCGCTGCAGGGAAAGGTCCAAGGGTGGGTGTCTCTAAACTCTATCTGTCGCTCGATTAGTAATGGAAGTGTTGGACGGTCTTTGGTGTCCCTTGGTAACGAAAAGCAAATTGACGAATTTCTTGCATAGCCGTGGAATGCTTTGTAGTACCATATCGGGATACTAGTCTTGGAGGTGTAATTATGAAATTCTTGTTAGCACTTGGCGTTATTAGTTCACTGATTCTGAGTTCCTCGCATGCATTGGCGGCGAAGAAACTAGAAGCCAAAGATTTTTCGGGGTGGCTGGATGATTATGACTCCCTGGTGTTCAGCGAGGAAACGAATGCGTTCGTATTTTTCAATGAAGACAAGCGTGGTATCTATAAGAAAGTGCTTCTGGAGTCGGTTTCGGTTTACTCGCTCGATGCGAAAGCTAATCGTGTGTTGGCATCCAAAGCCACCGACTACCTAACTGCCGGTGTGCGTCAGATTCTGGAAGACCAGGGCGTACTCGCCCAAGAGCCCGGCCCTACTGTTCTTCGCTACAGTATGGCAATAACAGGTGTTGAAAAGTCGAAAGAGGAATTGAAGGCTTACAACCTGATTCCGGTCAGTGCGCTTTTTCGCGGCGCTAAAGCGGCTACAGGTAACCTGGATACATACATCGAGGCCATGTTCGAGGCGAAGATGGTGGACAGCGTAACCGGTGAACGTGTGATTGCCACGGTGCGAAAGGGTATTGGCGAAACCGAGAAAAAGTCAGGAGACGAACTGACGTTTGATGACGTCAAACCAACTCTCGATGTTTGGCTGGCCGCCTATAGAGAAACGCTCATGAGCTTTCTTGGTAGGTAAGGTGCAAGCTCGACCATTGGTTATCGCGTTTCGCTAGTCTTGGCACGCGATAACT